>JAWOHQ010000237.1:0-4463 GCA_046485105.1 Candidatus Competibacteraceae bacterium
CGGCCGCCAACACCATTCGCCCGGATTGGTGGACTCAGTTCGGCGACGCCTACCTTGATGGCATCGTCCGCCAGGCCATCACCGGCAGTCAGGATATCAAAATTCTGGCCGCGCGCATCGATGCCGCCGGCATCGGTTTGGAACAGGAACGGGTCAGCACGCAACCCAAGCTGGGGCTGGGCGCCAGCACGGATCTCACCGTGACCCCCGCCGGCGCCACGCGCGGCTATGGCGTCAACTTGACCGGCCTCAACTGGGAACTCGATTTATGGGGCAAGGCTCGTAAGGGGATTCGCGCCCAACAGGCTGAATACAAGGCTTCCGAAGCCGATTACCGGGCCGGTTACCTGTCGCTGATTTCGGAAGTGGCCAGCGCCTATTTTCAAATCCGTCAGTTCGACGAGCAGATCGCCCGCCAGCAAGCCGGTCTGGCCAAAAACCAGCGGATTCTCGGCATGTTGCAACGCCAACAGCGCGAGGGACTGGTCGCCAATACCCGGGTGCTGCAACAGCAGGCGGAAAGCCGTGGCCTGCAGCGGGAGTTACTGGATCTCCAGCGGCAGCGGACGCTCACGGAAAACAGTCTGGCGACCCTGCTCGGCATCCCCGCCGGCAATCTGCAAGTTCCTCAAGCGCCGCTCAGCCGGACCGTGCAACCCCTGGCCGTGCCGTCCGATCTGCCCGCCGAACTGTTGGAGCGACGGCCCGACCTTCTGGCGGCCGAATATCGGGTGCTGCGGGCCTACGAGCTGGTCGGCAAGGCGCGGTTGGCCAAACTGCCCTCGATCAGCCTGACCGGTCAGGGCGGGCTGGCCAGCGCCGCCCTGGCCAGCCTGCTGAGCAACTGGACGCTCGGCATCGGCTTGGCGATCAATTTGCCCATCTTCGACCCCAGCCTCGATCTGGAAATCCAACGCACCCAGGTGGACCAGCAAATCGCCGAGGAAGAGTACCGCAAAACGGTCATCCGGGCTTTTGAGGAAGTGGAAAACGCCTTGGTGAATCTGGCTAACCGCCTGCAACAGCTTGAAGAGCTGGAGCAGCAAATCAATGACCTGCGCATCGTCAGCAACCAGGTGAACGCCCAATTACAGGCGGGGCTGGTCTCGCAACTTGAGGTCTTCGAAGCGGAGCGCACCTTGCTGTCGACCGAACAGACGCTGCTCGAGATCAAGCATCAACGCCTGCAGGATACGGTCACTCTGTATAAAGCCCTGGGCGGCGGCTGGCCCCGGGAAACCGTCGAACTGACCCTGCTTCGATAATCCACGACCATGCGTCTTGTCTTGCGACCGCTTTCGCACCCCGAACTCGATGTCCTGACCATCGCCGACAATTTTTACCTGATCGGCGACGGCAAACCCCCGTTCGCTTCCCTCGGAGCCACCGCGCGCGCCGGGCTGGCGGTCCAGCACGCCTGCATCCTTCAGGAAGGCAACAACTTTTATCTGATGGATCTCGGCGGCGGCGTTGGCACCCAGCACAATAACCGGGCGCTGCCGCCTAAACGCCCCGTCAAGCTCGCCGACCGCGATCAAATTACGTTTGCCCGCGAGCTTCGATTTCACGTCGAGTGCGACCAGCGTCCGGGCGTCACTCTCCCCACAAGGTCCGTGCAGGTCTCCCTGCTACCGGCACCCGACAGCGTCGCCGGCGAAACCATCGCCATCCACGGCGCGCCCTCGCTCCTCATCGGCCGCGACATGATGCTGATGGTCTTGGCCGAAGGCAAAACCGCCGTTCCTGCCGCCGTCAAAACACTCTCCCGCTGCCATGCGTTCCTGTTTCTCAAGGATGATGACCTGTATGTCATCGATTTAGGCAGCACCAACGGCACCTGGCTTGGAGAGAACAAGATCCCCCCCTATGCCGAATTACCGTTGCGCGGGGACGAAACCTTGGCCTTCGGCAGCCCCCGACTCGGCTACACGGTGCAAATCCAGCGGACCGAGCACGATCCGTCGCCGCCCGTCCCGGAATTCGAAGAATCCACAGCCAATACCTCGGGCATCTATCACGTTGGCAAGACAGTTTATATCAAGGCGGTCAATTCGTTCCTCGATCTGTTGACCGATAAATCCTCCGACGACGACCCCCCCACCCTGGCTGATAGCCCGCCGAAGGCCGCGCCCCCCGCGTCCCGCGCGCCCTTGGGCAAGACGCGCGCATTGATCCGGGAACTGCGCGAGGCTCTGCGGAGCGAACAGCCGCGCCGCCGGCTCGGGTTGGCGACCGTCGCCGTCGCCGTGGTCGTCGCGCTAGCGGCGACGGGACTGTACTTCCACAACGCGCCGCAACGAGAAATCAAGGCCCTGATTAGTCAGGGCGACTATCAGGCCGGTCTGGAACGGGCCAGCGCGTATCTGCGCCGTCACCCGGAGGATGCCGAAGTATCAACCCTGGCCCTGGAGGCGCTGATCAAGGACACCGTACCCCAGTGGCAGGCGGACGTCGCGGCCGGCCGCTTCAGCGCCGCCACCGCTCGACTCCAGGAAATCCGGGCCGAAGCGCTTCCCGACAGCGGACCCTTACTCGGTCTGCTGGAATGGATCGGCGACCTGCAACGGTTCCTGGCCGAACGCGGCGGCCGCGACGCGCCGCTCAAACTGTTTCAGGACGAGCAAACCATCGCCGCGCTATTGGAACGCTGGGACGCCGTCGCCAAGGACTATGAATTACTCTCGCTCAAGATCGCCGACCGGGCGCCGGATTTCCAGGAACTACGCCGGCAGGTGCTAAGCCAGCAACGACTTCTGCGCAACGAACAGACGGTTTACCTGAAGGCCATCACCGAACTCGAACAGACCTTGCGCCAGCAGTTGGCGCAAGGCCAAACCGATGCGGCAATAGCCCATCTGGAGCGCTTCGCGCTGCAATACCCGAGAGTCATGGGTCTGGCCCCGTTGCGCGCGGATATCGCGCAATTCGAGACGCTGCGACGGGCCGTCGAAAGCCAAGACTTGGGGAACCTGCTGGACTGGCGCGAGGTCGCTTTCGCCACCCCCTGGGTGCGAGAAACCGCGACCCGGTGGCTGGAGGAGCAATTACCGCCTCCCGAGGTGTTGGAACGCTACCAAACCGCGCTGGCCGCCTGGCGAGTCGGCAACACCCAACAGGCCATCGCCCTGTTACAACCGCTGCGTCAGGAACGGGGTGGTCCGATCATCGCGGCGAAACTGGAACACTTCCAGCGGGTGGCGGACACGTTCGAACAATTACGGACTGCGCGCGGGCAGCCGGATTACCGCGAACGCCTGCTGGTACTGAGCCACGGCCTGCATCCCGATGATGACCGCTTTTTTCTGGACGCCCTCGCCGAGGAGTTGCGCGTCCAGCGCCAAGCGCTGTCGACTGAAGCCAACACCTTGTTTCAACAGGCCGCGAACCATTGGGCGGAATACCAGGGGCGCGGCGGCATCACGGGGTTGATGCGTCTGGAACAGACCGTTTCCCAGTCTTACCGGCAGCAGGCCCAGCGCCTGGCGCAAGCGCATGAAGCCGCCAGCCGGGGCGCCCGCTACTACGATCTGTTGCGCGAAACCTATCCCGAGACTGCCCGCAAGCTGTACGACGACATCCTGGCTGAAGCCCGCCGCCAGCGACAATCGCTCGCCGATCTCCGGTTGGTGATGAAGCCCACGTTGCTGGATGACAAACTGCATCTCTTGCCGGACCCACGGACCTCGCCGCCATGAACGCTTCCCAAGACGCCAAATCCCGTCCGAACTCGATCATCCTCGGCGAGCAGAGCGCCGAAGGCATTGAGATTCTCGCCGCCGAACCCTCGCGCCTGATGCGCGCCACGATCGCCCTGCTGGCCGCTCTGCTGCTGACCGCCCTGGTCTGGTCGTTTTTCGGCAGCGTGGGCACGATCGTCAAGGCCCAAGGCCTGCTGGGTCCGGAAGCCGAGGAGCGGTTGCTGTTCGCGCCCATCGAAGGCCAACTGGCCGATCTCTACATCGCCGAGGGCGCGCCGGTCGCGGCGGGCGACGTGGTGGCGCGGGTCAACGCGCTGGGGGCCATGCAGCTCGCGGCGGGCGCGCTGATGGCGCAGCTCAAGTTGCAAGCGGCCGAAGACGCCTTTCGCACCTTTCCCGTGCAAAAGCAGGCGTTGGAAAAAGGCATCGAGCTCATCCAGTTTCAGATCGAGAGCGCCGAGGAAGTCGACGAACTGCGGATTTCCCAGGGCATGGTCCAACTCGCCGCCGATCAGCGGCTCAAGCTCGAACGGGCCCGGCTGAAGCTGGACGGCGCCCAGAATGCCCTGGCCTTCGCTCGCGATGACTATGAAAAGCATCGCCGTCTGTTCGAATCCCCCGGCGGAGGCGGGATCGCCCGCTCCAAGGTCGAGGAAAAATTCAAGGAATATCAAGGAAAAATAGCTGAATTCGAGATCGCCAAAAACGAGTTGGCTGAATTCGAAGTCAAGTTGAACGAGGAGTACGCCAAGCGCCAGGAAGAAT
>JAWOHQ010000265.1:0-10165 GCA_046485105.1 Candidatus Competibacteraceae bacterium
GGGAGTGCGCATCCGCCTGAACGACGAGCGTACCAGCAAGCAGGATATTTTCGAATATCAGGGTGGCATCAGGGCCTTTGTCGAACACCTGAACCGCAACAAGACGCCACTGCACGATAGCGTGTTCTATCTAAACACTACTCGCGACAACGTTCAGGTGGAATTGGCTTTGCAGTGGAATGATTCCTATCAGGAAAACGTGTTCTGTTTCACCAACAACATCCCACAGCGCGACGGCGGCGCTCACCTGGCGGGTCTGCGCGGCGCATTGACCCGGACGCTGAACCAGTACATGGAGGCGGAAGGAATCCTGAAGAAGGCCAAGGTCGAGACCAGCGGCGACGACGCTCGCGAGGGGTTGACCGCGGTGCTGTCGGTGAAGCTGCACGACCCGAAGTTTTCGTCGCAGACCAAGGACAAGCTGGTGTCGTCCGAGGTTCGGCCGGTGGTTGAGTCGGTGGTGGTGGAGAAGTTGCAGGAGTTTTTGCTGGAGAATCCCGCCGAGGCCAAGGCCATCACCAGCAAGATCGTGGACGCCGCCCGCGCCCGCGAAGCCGCCCGCCGCGCTCGCGAGATGACCCGGCGCAAGGGGGCGCTGGACATCGCCGGTCTGCCGGGCAAGCTGGCCGACTGTCAGGAGAAGGACCCGGCGCGGTCGGAGTTGTTTCTGGTCGAGGGTGATTCCGCCGGCGGCTCGGCCAAACAGGGCCGCGACCGGCGCTTTCAGGCGATTCTGCCGCTCAAGGGCAAGATCCTGAATGTGGAAAAAGCCCGTTTTGACAAAATGTTGCAGTCGGCCGAGGTCGGCACCCTGATCACCGCCCTGGGGTGTAGCATCGGCCGCGAGGAGTTTAATCCCGATAAAATACGCTACTATCGTATCATTATAATGACGGATGCGGACGTCGACGGCTCGCATATCCGCACACTGTTATTAACTTTTTTTTATCGGCAGATGCCCGAACTGATCGAGCGTGGCCATATTTACATCGCGCAACCGCCGTTGTACAAGGTCAAAAAGGGCAAGCAGGAGCAGTATGTTAAAGACGACGCGGAGTTGTCCGCGAACCTGCTGCAAATGGCTCTGGATGGCGCCTCGCTCGCCAACGGTGAGAATCCGCCCCTAACCGGGACAGCGCTGGAAGAACTGGCGCGCGGCTACATGGCGGTCATGGCGATCGTCCAACGGCTGTCCCGCCGCTACGACAGCACACTGCTGGAGCAGTTGATCGATTTGCCGCCGCTGGACGACGCCCGGTTGCGCGATGAGGCGGGTTTGCGAGAGTGGGCCGAGAAGCTGACCGGGCGGCTGAAGGCCACGAACGGCCAGCGCCATCTCTATGAAGCCGCCGTCGAAGCCCGCACGGATGGCGAGGGTTACCAGGTGATGGTGACCCGCCACACGCACAGCCTGGCCCGCCAGATCCGGTTGACGTCTGAGTTCTTTGCCTCGCACGAGTATCTCAGCCTGACCCGGTTCGGGGCCAGGCTGGCGGGATGGTTCGAACGCGGCGCGGAGGCGCGGCGCGGCGAGCGCGCCCAGAGCGTGCGAAATTTTCGCGAGGTCATGGACTGGCTGATGGAGGAGGCCAAGCGCGGCCAGCACATCCAGCGTTACAAGGGGTTGGGCGAGATGAATCCCGAGCAGCTTTGGGACACCACCATGAATCCCGAGACCCGCCGCCTGCTCCAGGTCCGCATCGAGGACGCCATCGCCGCCGACGAGGTGTTCACCACCCTGATGGGCGATCAGGTCGAGCCGCGCCGGGAATTTATCGAGCAGAACGCCCTGGATGTACTGAATTTGGATGTTTAGCGGAACGCGGAGCAGCCAGGCATCGCGCTGGCCGCAGGAGAGTGGTGCTGGTGGTGGGACTCGAACCCACAAGGCCCGTCAAGGCCGCAGGATTTTAAGTCCTGTGTGTATACCATTCCACCACACCAGCATCGGGCGCTTGAGGGGATTGATCATGTCGCGCGGGCTGTTTTCACAACCTTACCACATCAGTCCAGCTTTAGAATAATGCAGCGCTTCCCGGTTGTCACTCTGGTTGACGCGAACGGTGGGCGCTCGCGATACAAATTGTTACAAATCCACCTTCCCCGCAAAACCCTGGTTACAAGCCATGGGTTAAATAGTCGTCGAGGCAACCCAACACGACTGAGGAGTTCGACTGATGAAAACGCCACGCAAGACTTTGTTAGCCATCGCCATGATCGCTGGTCTGGGAGTGACCGCCGCCGCCGTGGCCGGGCCAGGAGGCGGCTACGGCCGGATGATGGGCCAAGGCTCCGAGGATTGTCCGATGATGCGAGGTGGCCATAAATGGGGCGGCGGTCCGGAACAGCGGGCAGCCATGATGCAAGAGCGCCACGCGGAGCGGATGGAGTTGCTGGAGGCGCGGCTCAAGCTGCAACCCGAGCAACAGGCGACCTGGCAAGCCTTCGTCGCCGCCCAAACTGCCCATCATGATGCGATGTGGCAGGGCCGCCGGGCCATGCGGGACCGTGAAACCACCGCGCCGGCTCATTTCGAGCAACGAGTGCAGCGCATGGAACAGCGACTGGCCAGCATGAAGAGCACGACTCAAGCCGCTGGTGAATTGTATGCCACGCTGGATGCCGATCAGAAGCAGGTGATGGATCGGTTCTTCACCGAGCGGCCCCAGCGGCGCATGCTGCGCGGCGAACCGGCCGCGACGCCGGAGCAAGCCGCTGAATAGCGGATGGTCTGAATGCTTCACCGCATCGGGGGCGGCGTCGGTCAAAGGACGCCGCCCCCGATCTTTTTGGCGCGATCCTCCGGTTCCCCCGTCCCGGCTCGCCAGTTCGGCGTTAAACTATTTCCGGTAATCCCATAAGTTTATTATGTCTTATGATGTCGATCTCGATAGCGGAACAACCATAAAGGTAAGGGCGATGCTGGAAGAACAGATTCGGAAAATCATCGAATTGCGTCACGACGCGCCTTACGCGGTTCTGGGACCCCACTACGCGGAGCGGGAGCGGGCATTGACGATCCGCGCTTTTCTGCCCCAAGCCGAACGGGCCTACGTGCTGCCGGCGAACGGCGGCGGACGGCGGGAGATGCGGAAAACCCATCCTGAAGGTCTGTTTGCCGCTCAGTTCCCGGGAATCGCCACGCTGGAGTATCGGCTGGTTGCCTTGGACGCCAGTTGTGGCGAGTCCACGACCTTTTACGACCCCTACGCATTTTCCAAGCCCTCTTTCACCGATGCCGATGGCCAGGCCTTGCAACGTGGCGCGCTCGACCCTCTGTTCGCCAAGCTGGGGGCGCACCCACGGATCAAGGAAGGGGTGATGGGCGTCAATTTCACGCTCTGGGCGCCCCACGCCAGCCGGGTCAGCGTGGTCGGGACCTTCAACCAGTGGGACGGGCGCCGACACCCAATGGAGCGGCATGAGTCGGGGGTTTGGGAGCTGTTCGTTCCCGAATTGGGGTTAGGCGAGTTGTATAAATACGAAGTCCGCAACGCCGAAGGCGCAACCTTTCTCAAAACCGATCCATTGGCCTTCGAGACCGAGATTTACCCCAAGACCGCGGCTCTGGTCTGCGATCTCCAGCGCCGCCACGACTGGGGCGATGGTCCCTGGATGGCGCGCGCCCTGGAAACGCCGGGTTGGGAGTTGCCCGTGATCGTTCACCGGGTCACGTTTGGCGAGGACGCCCAAGTGGGATCCGACCGGGTCGCCACCTATGGCCAACTCGCGGATCACGTGCTGCCTTATGTGCTGGAACGGGGATTCAACCACGTTGAACTGGCGTTTTGGGAATCGGCTGAGACCGTGGCCGGTTACTACGCGCCCAACCCGCATTACGGTCGGCCCGAGGACCTGATGGCGTTCGTCGACGCCTGCCATCAGCGCGACATCGGGGTGGTCCTGGACTGGATTCCCCCGCTGATCCCGCGCGTGGGCCAGGAACTGAGCTGGTTCGACGGGACGCGGCTCTACGACCAGGATGCCGGGGTGGATTCCCTGGCCTTTAACCTGGAACAGCCGGAAGTGGTCAATTTTCTGACGGCCAACGCCCGGTTCTGGCGGCAGGTTTATCACGTGGACGCGCTGCGCACCGACGCTCGCACCTTCGCCGCCCGGCTGGATCGACGGGAGGCGGCGGTGGACTTGCGGTTCCTGATCCGGGAAACCGCGCTCGGACCGACGCTGGCGGCGGGCGACAGCGCCGCGCTGGCGCAGGGGCGCCACGCCGATCCCCATGCCTTGCTGGGACCGCATCCGCTGGCCGGGGAACCGGGACTGAGCGTGGTGCGCGCCCTGCTGCCGGAGGCGGAAGCGCCCGTTCTGCTGCCGGAGCATCAGCCGCACGTCTTGTATCCCTTGCAGTGGGTCGATGAAGACGGACTGTTCGAAACCCTCGTGGCCACGGAAGCCGGGACGCTGCGCTACCGACTGCAAGCGACCTGGCAGGGTCAGGCGCGGACGTTCGCCGATCCCTATGCGTTCAAATTCTCCATCTTCGGCGATCAGGATTGCTACCTGTTCGCCGAGGGCAATCATTACCGGATTTTCGAAAAATTCGGCGCGCACGCCCGCGTGGTGGACGGCGTCGCCGGAGTCAATTTCGCGGTGTGGGCGCCCAACGCCCAGCGCATCAGTGTGGTCGGCGGCTTCAATCACTGGGACGGCCGCCGCCATCCGTTGCGACTGCGGCCGGGTTCGGGGGTCTGGGAGTTGTTCGTACCCGGGGTGGGCGAGGGCGATTTATATAAGTTTGAAATTCAGCCGCGCACCGGTGCCGTTTTCCTGAAGACCGATCCTTTCGCCTTTCATACCGAAGTGCCGCCCGGCACCGCCAGCGTGGTCTACGACCCGGTCGGCAAGCACCAATGGCGTGATGGCGCGTGGATGGCGCAGCGGGCGCGGAACAACATCTGGGAACGGCCGGTGGCGATTTACGAGATCCATGCCGGGTCCTGGCGGCGCAAGGCGGATGGCGAGTTTCTCTCCTACCGCGAGCTGGCCGACCAGTTGATTCCCTACATCCTGGAGATGGGGTTCACTCATATCGAGTTTTTGCCGCTGGCCGAGCATCCCTACGGTCCGTCCTGGGGCTATCAGATTTCCAACTTTTACGCCCCGACCGCCCGCTTCGGTCATCCGGACGAGCTGATGGAGCTGATCGACCGTTGCCACCAGCACGGCATCGGGGTGATTCTGGATTGGGTGCCAGCGCACTTCCCCAAGGACGCTCACGCCATGGCCTGGTTCGATGGCACTTGTTTGTACGAGCACGCCGATCCGCGCCAGGGCGAGCACCCGGACTGGGGAACGTTGATCTTCAACTACGGCCGGCACGAGATCGAGAATTTTCTGATCGCCAATGCCCTGTACTGGCTGGAGAAATTCCACTTCGACGGGTTGCGGGTGGATGCGGTGGCCTCGATGTTGTACCTGGACTATTCCAAGAAGGACTGGATTCCCAATAAATACGGGGGCAACGAGAATCTGGAAGCCACCGAGTTCATCAAGCACACCAACACCGTGGTCCACAGCCAATTTCCCGGGGTCATGATGATCGCCGAGGAATCCACCGCTTGGCCGAACGTGTCGCGGCCCACCGATGCCGGCGGGCTGGGCTTCGGTTTCAAGTGGAACATGGGCTGGATGCACGACGTGCTGTTTTATATGCAGAAAGAGCCGGTGCATCGCCGCTACCACCACGAGAAGCTGACCTTCGGCATCGTCTACGCCTTCAGCGAGAATTTCATCCTGTCGCTGTCGCACGACGAAGTGGTGCATCTGAAAAAATCGCTGCTCGGCAAGATGCCCGGCACGGAGCGCGAGCAGTTCGCCAACCTGCGCCTGTTGTACGCTTTCATGTACGGCCATCCGGGTAAAAAGCTGCTGTTCATGGGTGGGGAATTCGGCCAGCCCGGCGAGTGGAATCACGACAGCGATTTGGAGTGGAACCTGTTGCGCCATCTTCCGCATCAAGGCGTGCAACGTTTTGTGGCCGCGCTCAACCGCCTGTACGCTCGGGAGCCGGCCTGCCATCAAGTGGATTTTCGCGGCGCCGGTTTTGAGTGGCTGGATGCGAACGGCGCCGAGACTAATGTCCTCGCGTTCCAGCGCAAGGCCCGCGACCCGCGCGAGGCGGTGCTGTTCGTGCTGAACTTCTCTAACCAGCGCCATCCGCGCTACCGCATCGGTGTACCCTACCCAGTCGAGTATCGCGAGTTGTTGCACAGCGACGCCCGCGAGTATGGCGGCTCGGGCGAAACTCTGCCCGACAAGGTGGTCCGATCCGAGGAGATCGCGAGTCATGGTTACGCGTTCTCCATTTGCCTGAACCTGCCGCCGCTCAGCGCGGTGGCGCTGAAACCGGCGCCGCTGGTTTTGGCGGGCGGCGGGCCTTAAGAAATGCTGGGGGAGACCGAAGCGAGGCGCTGGGGTTGGCCTTGAGATTGATTTTCAAGCGCTTAGCTAGCCAGAGGCCGTGCAAAAACGCCTCTAATGCTACTTTTCACAGGGTGGTAATGGCCTGCGGCGATTCGTCTTTACGACGGCGGATGCAAGCGGTATACTTGCCAGTCCGAAGGTCAGGTAAAGCGCGGACATTGATTTTCCGGAGAGATGGCCGAGCGGCTGAAGGCGCTCCCCTGCTAAGGGAGTATGGGGTTAAAAGCTCCATCGAGGGTTCGAATCCCTCTCTCTCCGCCAGGCTTTTCTTCAAAGCCGGGAGCTTTGACAAGCCCCCGCTGATCTCGCACAATTTCCCTTATCTTCGCTTCAGCGCCCGTAGCTCAGTTGGATAGAGTACCTGGCTACGAACCAGGTGGTCGGGAGTTCGAATCTCTCCGGGCGCGCCAAACCAGCCAACGGCCTGGCGGATCTTCGCCAGGCCGTTTTCGTTGGGATGTTCCCAACCGCTTTTTAAGCCTCGTCTTCCGTGCCCAGATAGGCCTCGATGACCTTGGGATCGCGCCGTACCTGCTCCGGCGTTCCCTCGGCGATCTTGCCGCCGTACTCCAGCACCACCAGCTTTTCGCAAGCCCGCATCACCAGGCGCATGTCGTGTTCGATCAGCAGGATGGTGACGCCGCGCGCCCGGATCAGCCCGATCAGCCCGATCAGCGCCTCGGTCTCCTGCTCGTTCATACCGCCGGCCGGCTCGTCCAGAATCAACAGGCGCGGTTGGGTCGCCAGTGCTCGGGCGATTTCCAGCCGCCGCTGGTCGCCGTAGGACAGGTTTTTCGCCAGCGTGAGCGCCTGTTCGCCCAACCCGACGAAGTCCAGTTCCCGCAACGCCGCGGCGATGGCTTGCTCCTCTTCGCGCCGTTGGCTCGGCCAGCGCAGCATGGCGGCGACCACCCCGCCGCGCATCCGGTAGTGGCGGCCCGCCAGCACGTTCTCCAGCGCGGTCAGTTTCTGGAACAGTCGGATGTTTTGAAAAGTGCGGGCGATGCCTAGCATGATGATGCGGTGGGTGCGCAAACCGACCAGTGGCTGATCGGCAAAGACGATATGCCCCTGGTCGGGCCGATAGTTGCCGGTGATCAAATTGAACACCGTGGTTTTACCCGCGCCGTTGGGACCGATCAGACCCACCACCGCCCCCTCATCCACTGTAAAGGAGACGTGGTTGACGGCGGTCAGGCCCCCGAAGGTTTTGTTGAGGTCGAGCAAGCTGAGCAGATTCATGGTTGGGAATGCGGCGGGTAAAGCGGAATTCACCCTGTATGTAGGATTTTACCCGCATTAACCTGGCCTCGCTGGACATTTCCCGATGCTCGCGTTCAGACTTTACCTATCTTTTACTCTTCCCTGACCACCGACGGAACCCGAACCCCATGAAAATTGAAACGATCGCCATTCACGGCGGCTATCAGCCGGAATCCACCACCAAGGCCGTCGCCGTTCCCATCTACCAGACCACCTCCTACGCGTTCGACGACACCCAGCACGGCGCCGATCTGTTCGACCTGAAAGTGCCGGGCAACATCTATACCCGCATCATGAATCCCACCACCGCCGTGCTGGAACAACGGGTGGCGGCGATGGAGGGGGGCGTCGGCGCCTTGGGCCTGGCCTCCGGCATGGCGGCGATCACCGCCGGCATCATGACCATCACCGAAGCCGGCGACAACATCGTCACCACCAGCACGCTCTATGGCGGTACCTACAATCTCTTCGCTCACACCCTGCCACGGTTTGGCATTGAGGTGCGCTTCGCTGACTACCGCGACACCGAAGCGCTGGGTCGGCTGATTGATGACAAAACCAAGGTGATCTTTTGTGAATCCATCGGCAACCCGGCGGCCAACGTGGTGGACTTCGGCGCGCTGGCGGCGGTCGCCCACGCCCAGGGCGTGCCGCTGATGGTGGATAACACGGTGCCGACCCCCTATCTGTGCCGGCCGTTCGAGCATGGCGCCGATATCGTGGTCCATGCGCTGACCAAATACATGGGCGGTCACGGCACCAGCATCGGCGGCGTATTGGTCGATTCGGGGCAGTACCCGTGGGACCAGCACAAAGCGCGCTTTCCCCGTCTGAACGAACCCGATCCGTCCTACCATGGCGTGGTCTATACCGAAGCGCTGGGACCGGCGGCTTATATCGGCCGGGCGCGGGTCGTGCCGCTGCGCAACATGGGCGCGGCGATTTCGCCGTTCAACAGCTTCCTGATTCTGCAAGGGATCGAGACTCTGCCGGTGCGGATGGACCGCCACTGCGAGAACGCCGTCAAGGCCGCCGAGTATCTGCGCGACCACCCGCAAGTCGAGTGGGTCAAGTATCCCGCGCTGGCTGACAGTCCGGAGAAACCGCTGGTGGATAAATACATGGGCGGGCGCGGCTCCAGCATTCTCAGCTTCGGCATCCAAGGGGGGCGCGAGGCCGGCGCCCGGTTCATCGACGCGCTGCAACTGGTCACCCGACTGGTCAACATCGGCGACGCCAAATCGCTGGCCTGTCACCCGGCCACCACCACGCACCGGCAACTGTCGCCGGCGGAACTGGCTCGGGCGGGGGTCAGCGAGGACTTGGTGCGGCTGTCGATCGGCATCGAGCACATCGATGACATCCTCGTCGATCTGGCGCAGGCCCTGGAAGCGGCGCGCTGAATCGTCATGAAACGGGAACTGCTGCGCCTCCTGCAAAGCCAGTTACGCGGTCAACTCAGTCGAACCCGCCGTCGCCGAAATCGTTCGTTCTGGGCGATCAGTGGGCTGATGTTGGCTATCGTCGTCGTCAGCTACATTCTGCACGAACCCAAGGCGCCATTGTCCGCATTCCCCAAGGGCGCGGAACTGTCCTGCGCCATCCAATCGATTTATGACGGCGATACCGTCACCGCTCGTTGTCCCAGCGGTCAGGTGAAGGTGCGGGTGTTCGGCATCGATGCGCCGGAAATGAAGCAGGAACCGTGGGGCGCGCGTTCGCGCGATGTGCTGCGCGGCTTGGCGCCCGGCCGCGATCCGGTGCGGTTGCGGGTGATGGATCAGGATCGCTACGGTCGAGTGGTCGCGAAAGTGTTGGTCGGCGAGATCGACGCTGGACTGGAACTGGTGCGTCAAGGTCAGGCTGTCGTGTATCGGCAGTACAACGATGTGCCGGCCTACCTGCAAGCCGAGGCTGAGGCGCGCCGAGCCAAGCGCGGCATTTGGGCGCAACCCGGCAGCCATCAGGACCCGGCCGCCTGGCGGCGGATGAATCCGCGCTGAGGTTGAAAGAGGTTAAAAAGCCCCGGACTTGCCGGGGCTGTTGACAGGATCAGATGACACGCGCGGAGACAGCGGGGTCGAGGGCTTGAGGGACGCGGTCCTTGCGTCGTTCGAGTTTCTCCTCGGTCGCGCGTTAGCGGGATCGGGGAGAACCTACGCGCCGCTCGCGGTTGATCTGGAAGATCGTGGTCGTGCCGCTGACCTCGTTGGCGACCACCAACAGCGGAACGCCCCGGATCGGGCTCTTCGAGGCCTCGATCACGATCAAGCCCTCGGCGCCGAGATCACCCGCCCCGGGCGTACCCGGTTCAAAATTGAAATCCCGGTTATTGAGGTACTGCACGAACTGCGGGGCGTAGGGGTTGGTGATGTCGTAGACCATCACGCCACCGACGCGCTCCATGCCGATGAAGGCGTAAGTACGGCCCCAGAGCTTGGCCACCGTCACGCCTTCCGGC
>JAWOHQ010000304.1:0-10725 GCA_046485105.1 Candidatus Competibacteraceae bacterium
AAACGGACCTGACGGTCGTCGCGGTCTGAGGCGTCGCTCATCATTCCGGCCTTTGGCCACGGAAGAACACGGAAGAACACGGAAGATTTTTTCTTTTTCAGTGTCTTCCGGGTCCTTCCGTGGCTAAAATCCCCGAGTGTGGACGGAACGATGATCAAGGCCCGGTCTGAAGCGGAATCACCGCCGCGCGCCAACTCCATTTCCAGGGAAGACCAATCCTGGCGCGATGGGATTATAATGATCGGTTACCCCATCGCCCCCAACCGCGCGACCGATCCGAAAACTAACGTGGATCACAAAAAAAGCTGAAGGATTTGCCCTCATGGCCAAAGCGCAATCGTCACCGCGCACCCGCCTCGACGATCTGCCCACCCGGGAATTGATCGCTCGGGGCGAGATGTTGCGGTCGACCCATGACTACAAGGACGCCATCGACGTCTACAAGCTGCTGTTGAAACGCGAACCGCAAGCCGAGGCCGGCTGGCGGGAATCGCTGGCGACGGCTTATCTGGAGCGGGCCCGGCAACTGGCGGGGAAAGCCATGTACCGGGAAGCCGCGGTCATCTGGGAAAATCTCCCCAACCTGTGCGACCGGGCTCCACACCCGGAACAGTACATCGACTGGCTGTTGCGTTCCGGCCAACACGCCAAGGCCATGCGCGCCTACGCCGCTCGTGCGGCGACGCTGTCCGCCGCTGAGATCGGCGAACTCGAAACCTGGCTGGCGGCACTGGCGCTCACCGGACAGAAAGAGGTGCTCCAGGCGTTGCCTCCGGACACGCCCCTGCGCCAGCATCTGAACCCCGCCCAGAACGCCCTGCGCGCCTATGCCCAGGGCGAACCCGAGGATGGGGTGCGCGACGCGCTGAAGAATATTTCCATCCGTTCCCCGTATCGGGACTGGCGGCAAGTACTCTCGGCCTTGCTGAAGCTGGAAACCGCTCCGGCCGAAGCCGTGGCCCTGGTCGAACGCATCGCGCCCAATTCTCCTTACCAAGGCCTTGCCGAGATCGTCCGCGCCTGCGCCGCCGACAATCCGGCCCGAGCCCTGCTGGCGCTCGATCCCATCCAGCGCGAGCTGGCCGGCAGCCTGCTCGGTCTGGACCAGAAGCAGATGAAACTGCTCAAGGACTGGACGCGACTCGACACCCATCCCAGCGAAAAGGCCTCGTTCGACTTTATCATCGCCAACCAGGCAACGCTGGGTGCGGAACCCGCCCGCCACATCGCTTTGGCGCTGTTGCCGGCGTATCCCCCGGGCTTGAAAATCCACACCCGCCTGTTCGGGCCTTTATCGCCGTTCGAGTCGGCCCGCCTGCAAGCGCTGCGGGCGGAACGGGACCACGAAACCAGCCAAGCGCTGCGCGGCTGGCAAACCTGCGCCGAACTGCTGATCCAGGACGCCGGCAATCCGGACCACCGGCTGGCGGCGGCGCTGATCCTGCGCCACATGGCGGAACTGGAGGAACACGCAGATCTCGACTGGGGCGAAACCCCGAAAACGCGCGCTTACCTGGAACAAAGCCTGCGCCTCGATCCCGACGACCGCGATACTTACCTGCGAATCGTCAAGCTGTGCCAGGAAGCCGGCGACGACAAGGAATACCACCAGTGGGTGGAACGCGCCGTCAAGCAATTTCCCAGCGATCCCCAGGTGCTGCTGGTCGCGGTGGAAACCGCCACGGCCCGCAAGGCCTACAAGAAAGCCGCCGGGTTCGCCGCCCGGGTGCTGGAACTGGACCCGATCAATCCCAAGGCCCGCTCGATCCTGATCAACTCCCACCTGGCCCACGCCCGCAAACAGATTCTGGCCGGCAAATACGCGCTGGCGGAGAAGGAACTGGACAGCGCCGGGCAATTGGAACGGGACAACGCGCGCAGCGGCGTCATCGAAATCAATCGGGGCCTGCTGGCCTCCTGGCAGAGCCAGCCCGAACGCGCTCGCCAGTGGCTGCGGGAAGGCGTCCGCCTGGCCGGCAGTCCGGTCCTGGCCTGGCTGCGGCTGGCGGTGGAAGCGGAACGCGTGGACTTGGAACCCTCCGTCCTGCGCCGCGATCTGGACCTCGGCGATCCGCGCAAGCTGGCCGCCGACCGCGCCGATCTGCTGACCCTGATCCGCTCGGTCAACGCCTATCACGAGGAAGGCTTCGAGTATCTCGATGCGACCCTGCGCGAATTGGAACGGCCTTTGAAGCACGCGATCCAGCAGTTGGAGGAGGAAGACGATCTCGTGGCGGTCTGCGAGTGCTTGCACCAGGCGCCCTGCCACGAACTGCTGGAAGCCGCCGCCGCCCGGGCGCTCGAACGCTACCCGGAGCGTCCCCTGTTCGTCTACTATCTGATCTACGGCCGCGCCGAAGGCGACATCGACAGCGTGAAGGATCGCGATTACGAACGCCTGGATACCGCGCTGCAACAGGCCATGACCGCCAAGGATCACCGCGCCGTGACCGCGATCAACCAGTTTTTCAGTCAGGGCGCGTTCGCCTCGCCCTTCTCCCGGATGGGCGGTCCGCCGCCGATGCCGCCCAAGGTGCGGCGCGAGATGGAAGAGATCCGCCGGGAACTGGAGCGGTTGCCTCCCGCGCTGCGCGGCCAGATGCTGGACGCCATCCTCGACGACCTCCCGCCCGACGATGAATTTCCACCGGAAATCCAGCGCGCCCTCATGAAAATGATGCTGCTCGGCGACGAAGGCTTCAGGGATCTTCTGGATGAAATGCCGGACTTCCCCCCACCCCCGCGCGGCCGGGGCGGACGCAACAAACGCCGGAGATAATCATGCCGAACCCATTCGCCGTGCTGGGCGTCGCCGAGAACGCCGACGACGTCGCCATCAAGAAAGCCTATCTACAACGGGTGCGCGAGTATCCCCCAGAGCGCGACCCCGAGCGCTTCCAGGTCACCCGCGCCGCCTACGAGTCGATTAAGACCCGCCAGGACCGTCTGCGCCACCAGATCTTTCAGCAGGACCCCCCGGATCTGGCCGGGCTGGTGGCGGCCGCCCTGCAACCCGGCTCGCGCCGCCGCCCCTCCGAAGCCCAAGTGCGGCAGGTGCTGAGCCACCACCTGATCGGCCCCAAGTAAAGACCCCTCATGGATCACGAAACCACCGAACGATTGCTGGACCGTTTCCGCGCCTATTTGGACGAGACGCCCGAACCCGGCCCGAGCGACGAGGCGGGCGCGGACGCAGAGCGGCGCACTGACCTATACTCCCTGTTCGCCGAACTGGCGGCGCTGAAAAACGAGGTCCGGCTGGAATCGCGCCAGGTGAAGACCGCGTTCGACGAATTCAAGGCCGTGTTTGAAACCCTGCACGCCAGCCAAAACCAGCTCACCGGGGAACTGGACCGCGCGCGCGCGGCGCTGCCGGAACAGCGGCGGGCTGGGTTGCGGCCCATCTTGTTGGAGCTGCTGGAACTGCGCGACCGTCTGGAAGCCGGCCTGCAAGCCCTGCAAAACCACCGGCCGTCACTGCTGGGGCGGCTGGGCGGACGCGAGCAGGCGTTGATTCAAGCGGTCACCCAAGGGCAGGATATCAGCCTGCGCCGGCTGGAGCAGATCCTGAACGCCCAGCAGGTGGTCGCCCTGGCCGCGTTGGGCCAGCCGCTCGACCCGCACGCCATGCGCGCCGCCGAGGTCGAGCACCGCCCCGAGGTCGCCAACGGCATCGTCACCGAAGAATTGCGCAAGGGGTATCTCTGGCAAGGCGAACTGCTGCGTCTGGCCGAAGTCAAGGTCAATCGCCGACCGGAGCCCCCCATCGAGCTCCCACCCCCCCCCACCGAAACGGACGCGAATCGCGAACATGGCTGAAAAAATCATTGGTATCGACCTGGGCACCACCAATTCCGAAGTGGCGGTGGTGGAAAACGGCCGCGTCACGGTTATCGACATCACCCCCGACCACCCGATCCTGCCCTCCTTCGTCGGTCTGGCCGACGACGGGTCGATCCTGGTCGGCGAGCCAGCCAAGAACCAGTATGTGCTCTACCCGGAACGCACCATCAAATCCATCAAGCGGCGGATGGGCAGCGCCGACCGGATCGAACTCGGCGCGCAAAGCTACACGCCCCAGGAAATCTCCGCGATCATCCTCCGGCGGCTGAAAACCATCGCCGAGGAACATCTGGGCGAACCCGTGCATAAGGCGGTGATCACCGTACCGGCCTATTTTTCCGACGCCCAGCGCCAGGCGACCCGGGAAGCCGGTGAAATCGCCGGGCTGGAAGTAGCGCGGATCATCAACGAACCCACCGCCGCCGCGCTGTCCTACGAGGCCAACCATCAGGGCCACAAGAAGGTCCTGGTATACGACCTGGGCGGCGGCACCTTCGACGTGTCGGTGGTCGGCATCGAGGACAACGTGGTCGAGGTCTTGGCCAGCCACGGTAACAACCAGCTGGGCGGCGACGATTTCGACGCCAAGATCGTCGACCACCTCGTCGCGCACCTGCAAGAACAAGGCGCGGATCCGACCACCTCGCGCCGGGCCATGGCCCGCATCAACCGGGCGGCGGAAACCGCCAAGATCGCCCTGTCCGATCAGCCCTACACCCGGATCGAGGAAGAATACCTGCTGGAACGGGACGGTACGCCGGTCAACCTGGCGCTGGAACTGGCCCGGCACGACTACGAGGAGATGATCGCCAGCTACATCGACGAGACCCTGGAAGCGGTGCATATCGCCCTGAAGGGGGCCGAACTCACGGTTTCGGCCATCGACGAGGTGCTGCTGGTGGGCGGCGCCACCCGGACCCCGATCATCACCCAGCGGCTGGAGGAGGATTTGGGCCTGACGGTGCGCGCCGAGATCAATCCGGATCTCTGCGTCGCCACCGGCGCCGCCATCCAGGCGGGCATGCTGGCCGGTGAAGCGGTCTCGGCGGTGCTGGTCGATATCACGCCTTACACCTTCGGCACCAGCGCCCTGCACGAACTAAACGGGATGCCCTACCCGTTCTTCTACGTGCCGATCATCCACAAAAACACCCCGATTCCGGTCACCAAGAGCGAGGTGGTCTACACCATGCACGATCGGCAGGAGGCGGTGATCGTGCATGTCTACCAGGGCGAGGATCCGGACGCGCTGAACAACATCGAACTCGGTCAGTTCACTGTGGAAAACCTGAGCAAGGTCCCGGCCGGCAACCCGATCATCATTCAATTCGCGCTGGATCTGAACGGCATCATGCAGGTGTCGGCGCGGGAGAAGAACACCGGCCTGGAAAAATCCATCCGGATCGATAACGTGCTGACGCGCTTCGCGGAAGGCGAGTTGCAAACCGCCCGGGCGCGGGTCGACGCCCTGTTCGCCGAGGCCGGGGCGGACGTGGCGGCCCAATCCCCCGGCTCCGGCGCCACCGACCATCAGCTCACCGTCCAGGCCCGGGCACTGGTGGAAAAGGCCGAGCGGCTGCTGGACCAAGCCAGCGACGATGATCGCGAGGATCTCATCAATCTGATCGAACAGATCAAGGACACGCTGGCCAGCGAGAATTTCGCCGCCCTGCGCGAACCGATGGCCGAACTGTCCGACCTTCTGTTCTATCTGGAGTCGTGATGGAACGCTGTCCGGTCTGCCGCGCCCGCTGCAAGGGCGATCCGGTTTGCTATCGTTGCGGCGCGGACCTGAGCCCACTGCTGGCCATCGAAGCGGAATCCGCCGCGCTGGAGCGGCGGGCCGTCCTCCTGCTGCAGGCGGGCGAATTGCTTGAGGCGCGGCGGACGGCCGACCGGGTGCTGGCGCTCCAATACAGCCCCCTGGCCTGCGTCGTGCGGGATTACGCCCGCCGGGAACTGATCGTCGGGGAACAGCAACGGATCGAACGCCTGTTGCAATAAGCGCCGCTCAACGATTGCCGGTTGAGACGGCGATTTGCCGCAATTCCTCCACGAATCGCTGATGTTCCTGGCTCCGCGGGCATTGCTGCTGATCGGCCAGCACCCAGGCCAAATCGCCGGCGAACAGGGCCGGGACGTTCAGCGCCAGCCCCGGAAAAGTCCGGCTGTGCAGTAAACCATCCGCCGCGGGTTCGAGCGGCTGGTATTCGCCCTCTTCCAGAACCCACCCCAAAACCCGTTTTTCCCGCACCAGCCATACCAGATACTCCCGCACCCCGTTGCGCCGATACACTTTGCGCTTGTCATGCAGGTCCTTGGAGGCGCTGGTGGCGGCGACCTCGACCACGAGTTCCGGCGCGCCTTCCAGGTAATCATCCCGGCTGACGCGGGACTGACCACCGGCCCATTCCGGCAGACGCAGCAGTGTGTCGGGCTGAAATTCGTTATCGGCGTCCAGCCGCAAGGTCGCGTTGTCGGCCAGTTCAATGCCAGGAGTGGCGGCGACGTAAACCGCCAGCCAGCCAACGACCAACGCATGGGGTTCGGCGTGTTGCGTGAAGCACACTGGCGAGGGGATAAAAACGATTCCTTCGATCAATTCGGCCTTTTTGAGTCGCGGCATGGCGTGATACCGCCGTTCGAACTCCTTCCGGGTCAGGCGGTCGCCGTTTTCCAAGGGGGGCATGTCGAGCACCAGGGCGTGCATGGCGGATTCCCGTGAGTGATTTGAGATATTTCGATTCTGCGGAATGCAACCGGCGGATTCAAGGCCGTCGCGAAGCGTTCGACGGTCCCCCCAGCGTGTGCGAGGCGGCGGTTTGGTGTAGGATTAACCTTATGGAAACCAGGGATGCCTGGACCCTTTTTTCCTGGCTCACCGCAACATCATCCACCGCCAAGCCGGAACCGCCGCCATGGAAATCTTCGTCTATCACACGCCCGACCAAGTCCCCGACACGGGCAGAACCGCGCGCAAGGGCGGTCTCCAACTCGACCTGCCGGCCTGCGCCATCGTCATCGACGTGCTGCGCGCCACCACGACGATGGCGACGGCATTGCAATCCGGGGCGGAGGCGATTCAGGTCTTCGACGACCTCGACGACCTGTTTCGGATCAGCAAGCGCTGGCCGGCGGAACGGCGGCTGCTGGCCGGCGAGCGTGGCGGCGAGAAGCTGGAGGATTTCGACCTCGGCAACTCGCCCACGGAATGCACGCCGGAGCGGGTCGGCGGCAAACGCCTGTTCATGAGCACCACCAACGGTACCCGGGCGTTGGAACGGGTGCGGATGGTGCCGATTCTGCTGACGGCGGCGCTGACCAACCGGGCGGCGGTGGTGCGTTATCTACTCGAAGAGCAGCCGCACACCATCTGGGTCGTGGCGGCCGGCTGGCGGGGCGGGTTCTCGCTGGAGGACACTCTGTGCGCCGGCGCCATCGCCTGCGCGCTCGGGGTCGAACGCGGCACGGACTGCGCGGGGGACGATGAAGCCATAGCCGCTATGGCCCTGTTCGAACAATGGCAAACCCGGTTGCCGCACGCGCTGCGCTACGCTCATCACGGGCGCGGTCTGGCGGCGCTGGGCTGCGAGGAGGATCTGGATTACTGCGCCCGGTTGGACAGCGTTGACGTCGTGCCGCTGCAAGTCCAGCCGGGGGTGTTGAAGGCCGCCGTTCTGGATTGAGTCCTACACAACTTCTTTATTTTTCAAAATAAAAAACCAGACCGATCACGCACTCCGAGGTGCGCTCGACCCCCGCTCGATCAGTTCCCCGCGCAGCACCACCCGGCGCACCGACTGGGCCGGGTGAGCGATGCGCTGCAACAGCAGTTCGATGGCGACTTGCCCGAGATCGTAAGCCGGTTGAGCGATCACGGTAATTCCCGGTTCCACCAGCCGGGTCCAGGGCAGGTTGTCGAAACCAGCCAGCGCGATCTGTTCGGGAACCCGGAGTTTCACGGCCTGCAAGGCTTCCCACGAACGGGTATCCCTCACCCAGTGTATCCAGCCACGAGGCTGAAACCATGAATCCGCTCGCTCCCTGACGGATCCGCCGCCGTCCTGACCACCCCGTTAGCCACACAAGCCAGCGCCTCCACACAGCGAAGCCGAGGTCTCGGTGGGGGGATTTCCATTCGCGAGTCGGCCACAACTCATTTAGGAGACTCATATACTCATTGCCCGAGGTGTGGATTCGTCCCTTCGTGAAGGCCCATATTGTAAGCTACCGTTGCATGGGCGTGGAAACGTGATGCCGTCACATCCCTCTAATAGCTCGTAAGGCTGCTATCTGTATGAATAAACCGAACGCCACCGACCCGGCGCCCCTCGCCAAACTCCTCACCGACCACAACGGCGAACTCTCCGCCAAGACGCTCTGGCAACGATCAGGCTTGGGGATCGACGCTTTCTACCAGCAACTCAGAACCGAAATGGCCCAGGGGTGGATCATCGAACCCGAAAAAGCCTTCATGAAAGAAAACGAAACTGACTGATGCAACTTGTCGGCAAGGCTGATTAAACCACGTCGCCATTGGTCAGAACGGCATCGGCCAATCGAGTTTGCCTACGATCATGGCGACTATTTGAGAAGTTTTTAAATCATGAACAAGACCGTGATCGAAGCCGAACTTCCATCCGAACTTGCGGCACAGGCGCACGCCTTTGTCGCGGAAGGCTGGGCAACCGACTTGAATGAACTACTGGCGGAAGCGTTACGCCGGTTCCTGGAATCCCATGAAGGATCGCTGACGGAGTCGTTTGTGAGGGAGGATGTCGAGTGGGGGCTTCATGGCCGAGATTGACCACCGCCTGTCCGTGGTGGTATGTGACGCCGGGCCGCTCATTCATCTTGATGAACTGGCTTGCCTGGATTTGTTGGCGGACTTCCAGGATGTTCTGGTGCCGGATCAGGTTTGGCGCGAAGTACAGCGGCACCGTCCCAGCGTATTCAATCAGTCCACCGTTACGTTGCGAATGGTTTCACCCACGCGACCTTTGCCTCCCATGCTGGAGGCGATGACCCGGCTTTTGGCCCTGCATACGGGTGAAGTGGAAGCACTGAGAGTCGCTTTGGAGCATCCTTCCACCCTTCTATTAACGGACGACACCGCAGCCCGCCTGGCGGCTCGCAATCTCGCAATCCGAGTGCATGGAACCCTTGGCATCTTGCTCCGCGCCATCCGACGACGCCAACGCTCGAAAGACACAATCCTGGAGGTGCTGCGGGATTTACCTCAACGATCTACGTTGCACCTCAAGCGCAGCCTGTTGGATGAAGTAATCCGGGAAGTGAACAAGCTGCCGTGAGATCGAACAGAAAGATTTGGCGATAGGGCCGACTGATGCAACTCGAACGCCTCAAAATACAAAACTCCCGCAACCTGCGGGATTTCGAGATCACCTTCGCGGACACGATCACCGACGCCGACGGCGCGCAACGCAAAATCAAAAGCCACGCCGTCATCGGCCAGAACGGCGCCGGCAAATCGAACATGATCGAGGCCATCGTCACCATCTTCCGCGACCTCGACCTCAACCAGAAGACCGAATTCGCCTACCAACTCGACTACATCTGCCGTAGCCACCACATCAAGGTCGATGCGATGGGAGAGAAAAGCAAGGTCACCATCACCCGCTTGCAAGGCCGTCTCGAATTTCACCTGGACCGTTCCCAACCGTAGCAAGCGGTACCAAGGAGCACCAACATGGTCGATGCCATCTGTCTTGGCGAGCTATTGATCGACTTTGTCCCCACCGTCACCGGCGCGGGCTTGATCGACGCGCCGGCGTTCATCAAGGCGCCGGGGGGTGCGCCCGGCAACGTGGCGGTCGGCTTGGCGCGCCTCGGCGTCCCGAGCGCGTTCATGGGCAAGGTGGGCGACGATCCCTTTGGTCACTTTCTGGCCGATACCCTGGCCGAGGCCGGCGTGGACATCGGCCCGTTACGCTTCTCGACCGAAGCGCGCACCGCGGTGGCCTTCGTCTCCTTGCGGGCGGACGGCGAACGGGAATTCATGTTCTACCGCCACCCCAGCGCCGACATGCTGTTCGCGCCCCAGGAAGTCGACGTGGCGGTGATCGACCACGCCAAGCTCCTGCACTTCGGCTCGATCAGCCTGAGCGGCGAACCGTCGCGCGGGGCTACCTTGCACGCGGTCGACACAGCCCGCGCCGCCGGTTGTCTGGTGTCCTACGATCCCAATCTGCGCTTGCCGCTATGGCCGGACGCGACCGCCGCGCGGGCCGGTATGTTGCTCGGGTTGAAAAAGGCTCATGTCGTCAAGCTCAGCGACGACGAAAGCGAGTTCCTGACCGGACTCCGCGACCTGGACGCCGCCCGTCAGGCGCTCTGGCACGATGGATTGAAGCTGATGGTGATCACGCGCGGCCGCGCTGGGTGCGTCTATTTCACTCGGGCATTCTCCGGCATGGTCGAGAGTTTTACCGTCGAAGCGGTCGATACCACCGGCGCCGGCGATGGCTTCGTGGCAGGTCTGCTGCAGGGACTGCTGGCCGATCCGGCCACGGTCCAGGATGAAGCGCGCCTGCGGGAACTCTGCCGCTTCGCCAACGCGGTCGGCGCGCTGGCGACCACCGCGCGCGGCGCGATTCCGGCGTTGCCGGATCGGGAACGAGTGCGAGACTTTTTGAACCAAGCGAGTTGAGAATCGAGTCATGCCTCAAACAGCCATCCAAGTGGTCACCGTCCTTCTCAACCCGGCGCTCGACCACACCATCGAGGTCGCCGGCCTGCGACTTGGAGCGGTCAACCACGCTTTGCGGATGCAGGTCGAGGCCGGCGGTAAGGCGATCAACGTCGCCTCCTGTCTGGCCGACTTCGGCGTGAGCGCGGCGGTCACCGGCCAACTGGGTCGGG
>JAWOHQ010000392.1:0-4915 GCA_046485105.1 Candidatus Competibacteraceae bacterium
GAAAAGACCACATTCCCATGGAAGGGCCATTCCATCCCCGTTTTTCGGGCCCGGCAGCCTTGCTGCGGGCCTCCCCGGGTCTGTCGGCGAAGGTCATGAACGAGCGCCTGCAAAAGATTATGCGCTTCGGTATCGTGAACCGCACGGTATTCGGCGCGAAGCCGCCCCTCGAGGTGGAGTACCTGCTGACACCCTTGGGTCAACGCTTCATGCGGATCATTGAGGAAGTGCGTCGGTTGCAGGAGGCCGTCGACCGTGGGACCCTCATGGAAGGCCGCCTTTCCGGCCAGGAATAGCCTTCAATTTGCCGCGAAATACCACGCGCCAAGCTCCAAAAGACAGCGGCCACCAAAATTCCGGTCAGCCGCCGAACATGGTGATTCCCAACGCCGACCGCCTGCCGGTCCTGGAAAAGAACATGAACCCCTCTCCCTGCAAACCGCTGGAACTGGTCTGTCCGGCAGGCAATTTGCCCTCGCTCAAGACTGCTGTGGATCACGGCGCCGACGCCGTGTACATCGGGTTCCGCGACGAGACCAACGCCCGGCATTTCCCCGGCCTGAATTTCGACGCCAAGACGGCCGCGCAAGGCGTCCGGTACGCGCATGAACGAGGTCGGCGCGTGTTCGTCGCGCTCAACACCTTCCCGCAGCCGTCCGGCTGGGAACGCTGGCAAGCCGCGGTGGACCGGGCGGCGGAACTCGGCGCGGACGCGGTGATCGCCGCCGATATCAGCGTTCTGGACTACGCCCGCCGCCAGCATCCGCAACTCCCGCTGCATCTGTCGGTGCAGGGCTCGGCCACCAACTACGAGGCGATTCGCTTCTATACTGAACGCGGGCACGAACTGCGGTTTTGAGAGAAGGTTGTCGCCATGACCCAACGACTCGAATTCACCCCCGAGATTCAAGCTGCGCTGCAGGAGGAGCGGTATCACCATCCCGTGCCGTTGGTGCAACGCCGCATGGAAGCGCTCTGGTTGAAAAGTCACGGCTTGCCCCACCGACAGATCGCGAAACTGACGGGGGTTTCGGAGAACACCCTGCGGGCGTATTTCCGGTTGTACGCCGCGGGCGGTCTCGAGCGATTTAAGGTGGTCCAGTTCCATCGGCCGGAAAGTGCCTTGCAGACCCACGCGACCTCCCTGGAAGCCCACTTTCAGGCTCATCCGCCGGCCACCGTCCAGGCCGCGCAGCAGGAGATCGCCGCGTTGACCGGGATTCGGCGGAGCGCGAGCCAGGTGCGCGTCTTTCTGAAAAAAAACTCCATCTGCGCTGTCGCCGGGTGGGGATGATCCCGGCCAAAGCCGACCCGGACGCCCAAGCGGCCTACCTCCAGCAGGAGATCGAGCCGCGGTTGGCCGAAGCGCGCGCCGGGCAACGCACGGTGTTTTTCGTCGATGCCGCCCATTTCGTGCTGGCGCCCTTCCTGGGCTTTCTCTGGTCGCTGACCCGGCTCTTCGTCCGGGCGCCGGCCGGGCGCCCGCGGTTCAACGTCTTAGGCGCCTTGAATGCGCTCACCCACGAACTGATCGCGGTGACCAACGACACCTATATCACCGCCGAACAGGTCTGCGCCCTCCTGCACCAACTGGCGGCGCTCGGCCTGAGCACGCCGATCAGCGTGTTCCTGGACAACGCCCGCTATCAGAAATGCGCCCTGGTGCTGACCACCGCCGCGCAGTTGCAGATCGAACTGTGTTTCCTGCCCGCCTACTCGCCGAATCTCAATCTGATCGAACGGCTCTGGAAGTTCGTCAAGAAACAGTGCTTGTATTCCCACTACTACGCCGACTTCACCGCCTTCAAAACCGCGATCACGGCCTGCTTGCGCCAGACCCATACCACCCACAAAACCGCGCTGTACTCCTTGCTAACCCTGCGGTTCCAACTCTTCGAAAAAACGCAACTCGTGCCCGCGTGAAGTATAATGTGGCCCACAACCTGCGAAAAACTGTGCGGAAAACCCTGTCGGAAAGGCAAATAAGCGGAAACTGTGCAGGTATAGGTTTTCCGGTTGCTCAGTGGCGGCTCATGACACGACTGCTCGTTCTACCCCCTGTTGGGGGAGGTGGAGATCCCGGACGGCCGGGGACCGGCCTTGGTGAGGCGGCTCGCCCGCGTGGAGACCTACAACCCGGCATCCTACCGGGGCGGCATCCTCACCCTGCACTACGCCCGCGCCCGGGAACTGGGGCCGTGGCTGGACCTCGTCGCCGTCCGGGGCGAGGTGATCGTGCAGTTCTGGCTCCGGCCCGGCGAGGCGGCGGTCACGCTGGGGCCGGGGGACGAGCGGGAGGTGGAGCGGATTCCGGCGCAGCTCAGGCGGTTTTTGTGAATATAAAACCAAGGGTTTGAGCGCGCCGGGTGAGTCTCAACGGTCGTAACGCACCCGACCGGGTGAAACGGCGTTGGCGGCCCGTGCCATCACCCGCGTTGGCGGTCGTCATCCTACGGTGCTTTCCCATTCAGAGGCAGTGCCCCGTGCGGACCCGCATGCGGGGTGCTGTGGGAGCCGGGGGAGAAAAGCCCTCGGCGACCTGATTGGGCGTCCTCAGTGAAGTCAATGTGGTCCACTTCATGTGGCGACACGGCCCTATTAACGGCAGCGCGAAAGCGCGTAAAGGCGCGCCGGTCGGTCTCGCGCGCCGACAGGTAAGTCCAACCACCCCAAGGTGGAGACGCCGCAATCTGGGCGGCGACTAGCAATCGGCGCGCCTTCTCGCCAGTGAACCCAAGCGGACGCGTAATGCTCGCCAGTTCCAGGCCGACGATTTCTCCCCAACGGAGCCTCAGCGTTTCAAGATGATGCGCAAGCTCGTCCGCCGTTGGTCGAAGCTTGGCATCAAAGTCCCATGGCCTGTACATAGGTCCGCCTGCCGGACCAATGGAGTAGGAGGTGGCTTGGTCTACGAAGTAGAAATCATGATCCGGTATGCCACTGACAATCTCGGTGCAGCCATTGCTATTCGCCCATAACACAGTTTCTTCCTACCGCTGCATCTTCTCCATGTCGTTGCTATACGCCCACCCAGCGAGAATGAGGGGCTTCGGCGGTAGTGATGGCTTGCATGGATGTGAGCGGGCGAACCTCGTGAGCCGCTCGAATACGTCATTCCATGGCATTGGATTCGGGCAGATGCGCTTCATGTTAGTGACGCCCAACGAGGCGGCGGATAAGCCGCGAAGGGCGGCAAAGCCGCAGGCTTGTCCGCCTGGAGTCGGTTTCATCCGCTGGTTAGGTGTAGAGGACTGAAATCAAAAATCGCTAGGACTGCAATCAGCGCCGTTTTGGGACCACATTATTTGCCACTGACCGAAGACCGGCCCTGGCCCCCAGGAGTGCCCCGCCCGTTCACAACCGCCCCACCACCTGCTCCATCCGCTCCTGCCCCACATTGGTGTAAATCTGCATCGTGGCAACGCTCTCATGGCCCAGCAGCGCCTGGATGTCCACCCGTTCCGCCCTGGCATTGAACAAGTTGATGGCGTAAGTATGGCGCAATTGGTGGGGGCTGATCTTTTTCGATGCCGGCCTTCCTCAACATCCCCCGCAGGTAGGCCCGCGCCGACACCGGCTTTTGCCCCGCCGTTCGGGCGAACACCCACTCCCCGCGCGGCTGATCCTTGAGCCAGAAGCCGAACACCTGGCCGAACGCTTCCGGTAACGGCACCAGACGTTCCTTGTCGCCCTTGCCGATCACCCGCACCGATTGGGCCGTCCCCTGCACCCGCCGGACATCGGCCACCTTCAGGTTCGGGGTTTGGACTCCCGATACGCCGAATCATGATCGGGATGCAGGGACAGCAAGCGCAGCCAGCCCCCGTCATCGCGGTACGCCACGGCTCGAAACCCCTGGCTGATCCGGAGGCTGTACAGACGGTGCCCGTCCGGTCCGCTCCGGGAATGGATCAGTTCCCACTTCAAGCCTCGATCCTGGTACACCTGCGGCCAGCGTAGGCCCGCCAGCTTCCGCAACGTCGCCAGCACACCGAGTTTTTGGGCCTTTTCGAGCGCGAAAAGCTGGCGTTGAAAGACGGAGTTGTTGAGATCGAGCAGAACGGTATCGGATTCGCCGGCGCGAGCGGTCATGGCAGCCGGCGTTCCAACTCATCGAGGTTAGTTTCCACCGCCGGATGCGTTTCGGCCCAGGCGATGGCCTCATCGAGATCGGCCTTCACGCCCGGCGCGTGCAGCCACCGCTCGTCGTCGGGAATGAACTCACCCAGCTTGACCAGCCAAACGCCGGGATCGAGTTGCTCCACCAACACCTGCCGGCCCGCATACGCCTTGCCCAAGGCGATTTGCCCGCTTCGGCCCACGGTCTTGACCATCGCCATCGGGTGACCTCACGCCGCTATTTCTGATCGTGCTGCATGATAGCACGAAAACACTCACCGGCGTAGCGGTCAAGGCCAGGGCGAAATGATCCTGCTGGCGGTGCTGCTGGTGGTTACGGCGGCGCTGTATCCGCTCAGCCATCTCGGGTTCCGGGACGGCTTGCAGGCGGTGTTGCGGAACTTCGACATCGCCCACGAGCAGTACCAGCGCCAGGCCGGGACGCACTGGTATCGGCTGGAACTGGCGGCCACCGATCACTTGACCCTGCAAGCGGTGCGGGGGGAGTTCCCGGTGGTCGGGGTCTGACAGAACGGCCTGATCGTGGAGCGGGACGGGCAGTTGCGGGCGGTGGGCGCGAATCCGGCCCGGCACAACCTGTATCCGGTTCGGGGCCGGCTGCTTCAGGGCGAACCGCTGCGGGTGGTGACCGAGCGGGTGGTGATGCAGGGCCGAACCCTGCGCTGGCTGGTCGGGCGCATCGATCGAAGTCGGCCGTATTACCTGCTGGGGGAGGTCGAGATGGCCGACGCCCGCGCCCAGGCGCGCATCGCCCTCCTGACGGACATCGAGACCT
>JAWOHQ010000478.1:0-12103 GCA_046485105.1 Candidatus Competibacteraceae bacterium
GGAATTCCAATACTGCCAGCCGAAAATGGCGATCAGGCCGAGCACGATGCCCGCGATGATGCTGGCGCCGTTGTCCTTCCACCACTTTTTAAGATCATCGACGCGTTCGTCGTCGTTGTACTGTTCCATCGGGTTGCGTTCTCCGGTTCCCGTTCGGTTGATTAGGGTCGTTCCCCCAACGCCACCGCGCGCAGATGGGCGGCGATTTGGTCTTGCGCCAGCATGATCTGTTCGCCCTGGCTGTCGCGGAGCGGCTTGAAAGCGACGCTGCCGGCCTTGATTTCGTCGTCGCCCAGGATCAGGGCGAAGCGGGCGCCGCTGTGATCGGCGCGGCGGAACTGGGCCTTGAAGCCGCCGCCGCCGCAGTGCATTCGCAACCGCAGGGTCGGTAGTTGCTCGCGCAGCCGTTCGGCCAGCGCCAATCCCTGACGCTGGGCCGCGTCCCCGACCAGGATCAGGTAGGCGTGCGGATGCGGGTCGGCGCCCGGATGACCGGCGGCGGCGAGCATGGCGACCAGCCGTTCCAAACCCATCGCGAATCCGACTCCGGCGACCGCCTGCCCGCCCAGTTGTTCGATCAGCCCGTCGTAACGACCGCCGGCGCAGACCGTGCCCTGGGCGCCGAGCGTGTCGGTGACCCATTCGAAAACGGTCTTGGAGTAGTAATCCAGTCCACGCACCAAGTGGGGATTGATTTGGTAGGCCACGCCAGCGGCATCCAGCAGCGCCCGCAATTCCTCGAAATCCGCCTGGGATTCAGCGTCGAGATGGTCCAGCAGCGTGGGCGCTTCCGCCACCACGGCGTGCATCGCCGGATTCTTGGTATCCAGAATGCGCAGCGGGTTGGTGCGTAGCCGCCGCTGGCTATCCTCGTCCAGTTCGGCCTGGCGGGTTTCAAAGTACGCCACCAGCCGTTCCCGGTAGGCGGCGCGCGCGGCGCTGGAGCCCAGCGAGTTCAGTTGCAGGGTCACCTCGCGCAGGCCGAGCCGCCGCCACAGTCGGGCGGTCAGACAGATCAACTCGGCGTCGATGTCCGGCCCGGCCATGCCATAGGCCTCGACGCCGATCTGATGGAACTGGCGGTAGCGGCCCTTTTGGGGTTTTTCGTAGCGGAACATCGGCCCGGAGTACCAGAGCCGCTGGGTTTGATGGTGCAGCAGGCCGTGTTCGATGCAGGCGCGCACGCAACCGGCGGTGCCCTCGGGGCGCAAGGTCAGACTGTCGCCGTTGCGGTCGGCGAAGGTGTACATCTCTTTTTCAACGATGTCGGTCACCTCGCCGATCGAGCGGGCGAATAATTCGGTTTTCTCGAGGATCGGCAAGCGGATTTCATGGTAACCGTAGGCGGCCAGCACCTCATGCACGGTCGTTTCGAGACTCTGCCACCGGGCGGATTCGCCGGGCAGGATGTCGTTCATGCCGCGGATGGCTTGACACAACGGTTTGGCCATGAGGATGTAAGGTCCGGGTTTGAAAAAGAAGTACGGTGATCGGGGAATTCCGCAAAGTCAGAGTTGCGCCCGGTCCAGGGTGAAGCGGCTGACCGTACCGCGGCGGGGGACGTAAACCGTGGTATCGACCGGCTGGTCGTCCAGGGTGATGCGGGCGGCCGGCGCGTTGCCCAAGGTGAGCGAAAAGGGCGCCGTGCCGGTGATCTGGCGCTTGGTGTTGGCCTTCATCAGGCCGCTGAACAGCACTCCGCCATCGACGCTCTTCACCTCCACCCAGCAGTCGTCGCTGAATTCCAGGGTCAATCGAGTTTCCTGGGTGAGCGAGTGTGAAGTCGGATCATCATCGTGATCTGCCGATCCCGCGGCTGCGGCCGCAGCCGATGCGACGGTGACGGGTTCGTCGGCGGGCAATGCGGGCGGTGGGGATTCCGCGGGGAGCACCGGCGCGGCGGGAGGCTTCGGGGATTCCGGGGGGGGTGGAGACGCCACCGTGACGATGATGGGCGCCGTGGCCGGCGCGGGCGCCGCGGGCGGTGGCGAGGATGGACGGGTCGCCGTCCCGGACTCGGCCTGAAAAGGATAATGGATCTGCGAGGTGGGGGTCGGTTGGCTGGCGAGGACCGGGCTATCCTCCGGGGTGTCGCCCGACCAGAGCGCGATCAGTTTGCCCGGGTCCAGATCGCCGAGGTGTTGTACGGCGGTCCAGCCGATGCCGACGATCAGCAACAGGTAGAACAGGCCGCGCAGGTCGCGAACCCGGGTCTGTCGTCGGAGCGGATGTACTACTTTTAATGGTGGCGGGTCCTGACTGACGCTCGACTGTTGGCGATAGCGCTCCAACACCGCCGCTTCCGGCAGTTTCAGCAGTCGGGCGTAGCGACTGAGATAACCGCGGACGAATACCGGCGGACCCAGTCGCGCGAAGTCATCGGTTTCGAGGGCTTGAATGAGCGTTGGGTTGAGTCCGAGGTGATGGGCGACATCACGCTGGTCGGCGCCATAATCCGCGCGGACTTGAGCGAGCCAGGCGCCCAACGACTCGGGGCTGGCGCTGACCGTGGGTCGGGTGAAATCAGAGGCGATCTCGTTCGGCATGCTCATTTTGGCTATTTCAGGCGACGGGCTTCGTCGGAATTGGGAAACTGAGCGGTCAACAGAGCGGCATATTGGCGGCGCAGTTGCGAATCGCCTTCGGAAGCGGATTCGATAACGATGCCCAGCCACAGGCTCTGGGACGTGGGGGGGGTCTGGGCATGGTAGCGTTGCAGGAAGGCGCGGCCCTGCAGGACCTTGTCTTGACTGTGACTCAATTCGGCCAATTGGTAAAGGGCCGTGGTGTTATTGGGGTCGATGTCCAGCGCCTTGCGCAGCCAGGTTTCCGCTTGGACGGGATCGTTGCGCTGGCGGGCGCACAGCCCCAGGCCGGCGGTGGCGTCGGCGGCGGTGGCGCCGGCGTTGGCCGGATCGGCGACGATTCTCTGGTACTCGCTTTCACCCTCGGCGGCGCGGGCCGGCTGGCGCGTACACAGGAAGCGGGCGTAATTCATTCGAGCCAGCGTGTAGTCGGGTTTGAGGGCGATCGCCTGTCGGTAATGATGCTCCGCCGGACTGTATTCGCGGATTTCCTCGTAGAGGACGGCAACCGCATTGTGAGCTTCCGGGTAATTGTCATCGAATTGCAGGGCCTTGAGCAGCTTTTCCGCGGCAACTTCAAACTGGCCCGACTGCATGTAGCCGATGCCCAGCTTGAAGTTGGCTTCGGCGACGTTGCGCTTGAATTCCCGCTCCTGGGTGCTGGCGCAGGCGCCCAACAGCAGGGTCAGGGACAGGAGAACAGGGATGAACGAGGGCCGCATGGTGGATTCTTCCCCTAGCCGGCGATCCCGGCCAGGCGCGCCGCCCGCCGGCCGCGCGCGCGCACCTGTCCGGCCAACTGGCCGCAGGCGGCGGCGATGTCGTCGCCGCGGGTCTTGCGGGTCACGACGGTCAGGCCGTGGGCCATCAGCACGGCATGGAAGCGGGCGATGACGGCCGGTCCGGAACGGCGGTAGCGCGCGTCGGGAAACGGGTTGAACGGGATCAGATTGACCTTGGAGGGAATATTTTTAATCAGCGCCGCCAGGTCGCGGGCGTGTTCCTCCGAATCGTTGACGCCGTCCAGCAACACGTATTCCCAGGTGATGCGACGATGCGGCTTGTCGGCGATGTAATGCCGGCAGGCCGCCAGGAGTTCGGTGATCGGGTAGGTGCGGTTGAGCGGCACCAGGTCGTTGCGCAGGGCGTCGTTGGGCGCGTGCAGCGACACGGCCAGGCTGACTTCGGAGACTTCCCGCAGCCGGTACAGGGCCGGGACCACGCCAGCGGTGCTGAGAGTGACGCGGCGCTTGGAAATGCCGAAGCCGAGGTCGTCCTGCATCAGGTCGGCAGCCTTGACCACGTTGGCGAAGTTCAGCAGCGGCTCGCCCATGCCCATCAACACGATATTGGTGATGACGCGGTGGCCGTTGCGCGCGTCGCCCAGCAACCGGGCGGCTTGCCAGACTTGGCCGACGATTTCGGCGACCGTGAGATTGCGGTTGAAACCCTGCCGGGCGGTGGCGCAGAACGAGCAGTCCAGCGGGCAGCCGATCTGCGAGGAGATGCATAAGGTGCCGCGCTCCGGCTCGGGAATGAATACGGTTTCGATGCTGTTGCCACTGTCCATCCGGATCAGCCACTTGCGAGAACCATCCCGCGAGGACTGGTCGAGGATGACTTCGGGCGGACGGATCTCGGCGCATGCGCTCAGCCGCTCCCGCAGCGCCTTGCTCAGGTTGGTCATGGCGGCGAAGTCGGTCACCCGTTCGTGGTACATCCACTTCATAAGCTGGGTGGCGCGGAAGGGCTTTTCGCCGAGCGCGCCGCAGAACGCTTCCAGAGCGGAGCGATCCAGATCGAGGAGGTTGACCTTGTCGGGCGTCGGGGGCGCGCCGGGGGTGATGACCGATTCAGCCATGACGCGGACAGAGTTCGCTGGGTTTGAAGAAAAAGGCGATTTCCGTTGCGGCGGTCTCCGGGGCGTCGGAGCCATGTACGGTGTTGCGGGTGGTGTTTTTGGCCAAGTCGAAGCGAATCGTACCGGGCGTGGCTTTGCTGGGGTCGGTGGAGCCCATGATCGCGCGGTTTTTAGCGATGGCGTCTTCGCCTTCCAACACCATCACCAGGATCGGCCCTTCGGTCATGTAGGTCACCAGATCGGAATAGAACGGGCGCTCGCGGTGGATGGCGTAAAACTGCTCGGCCTGCTCCTGACTTAATTGGAGCATCCGGGCGGCGGCGACGCGCAGGCCGGAGCTCTCAAAGCGACTGATGATCTGACCGATGAGATTCCGGCGGACCGCGCCGGGTTTGATGATCGACAAAGTGCGTTCGACGGCCATGCAAAAGGCTCCGTATGGATAAAATTCTGGTCGGGGGTAATGCGAGCCCGACGCGCGGGCGTCGGAACTGGAAATCAGTTTAGCGATATTTGGGCGATGCCGGCAACGCACATTCTGATTTTGCTGGCCAGACCGAAATGGGCGCGGCGGCGGCGGTATGATTTTCCATGGTTTGATGGGTGAAAGCTGGGAGGCCACCGCCAATGACCGCTCGATAAAGTCCAAAGTTTTACAGTTTGATGAAAATAAAATGAAAATCGGTTTCGCGCATTCCTGGAATCTCGAACCCGCCGCGGCGGTGGCCCTGCAAAGGGACTGGAGCGCGCGCCTGATTCTGGTCGATCGACTGGGACCGGTGCAACGGGTAGCGGGAGTGGACGTCGGTTTTGAAGACGGCGGCGCCGTGACCCGCGCGGCGGTGGCGGTGCTGGGCTATCCCGGACTGGAGTTGTTGGAAACCGCGCTCGCTCGGCGTCCGACCACCTTTCCCTACGTGCCGGGGCTGCTGTCGTTCCGCGAGCTGCCGGCGGTGCTGGATGCGCTGGAACAGTTGCGCGAGCCGCCGGATTTATTGCTGTGCGACGGGCAGGGCATCGCCCATCCCCGCCGCTTCGGCCTCGCCAGCCATCTCGGCCTGCTGGTGGATCTGCCGAGCATCGGCGTGGCCAAGAGTCGGCTGTATGGCCGTCACGGCGCGGCGCCCGAGGCGCGTGGAGCGTGGACGCCACTGCGGGTGGAGGATGAGGTCATCGGCGCGGTGTTGCGCACCCGGACCGGCGTCAAACCGTTGTATGTGTCGCCCGGTCATCGGGTGAGCCTGGAAACGGCGGTGGATTACGTGCTGGGCTGCTGTACCCGCTATCGGCTGCCGGAAACCACCCGCCACGCCCACCGACTGGCTTCGGGGCTATCCGAAAATCGCTATCGGTCGTCCGGTCGCCCACGATCCGCGGAATGAAAAATAAACATAACGAGACAGCATGGCCTCTAAAATAAGATACTCTCTGTAAACATGACTTCATAATCCGATGGCAATGCCACATTACTGTGTGTAGTGCCGCAACGGGATCGAGTAGATCGATGCGCTGGGTGTTATCTGTTTTATTCTGGGCGCGGGTGTGGGTTAGCCGGGTCGTGGACGTGTGGGCGGTTGGCGACGAGAAGGCGACTCGATGGCGGTTGGCCGACCCAGCGCCGGCCTGCGTGACGCGGGCGGAGAAGACCCACGGGGCGCCGGATTCGCCATGAAAGCCTTGCACACCTTTGCCATCGGTCGCTGGTTGCCCCTGGGACTGTTGTTGACGCTGGCGCTGCTGTGGGCGGGACTGTCAGTTTACCGTTATCAAGAATGGAACCAGCAGGTTCATCGCCAGGATCTGGAGTGGATTCAGGCGGATCTGACCGTTTTGCGGGCGGCGCTGGAGCTTGAGTTTCGGCGCGATGCCTGGAACATTGCCGAACAGACCCTGATCTGGCGGGCGCTCGAGCCAGCGGTCGAGGCGCTGGCGGTGATCGACGACCAGGGTCAGATCCTGCTGGCGCCCCGGTTCGCCGAGAAACAGCGGCCCGCCACCGTGCTGCCGCACTTTGATCCCGCGGTTTTCGCGCGGGTGCGCGAACGCGGCCAACCGCTGATTCTGACCTCGGCCGACGGTCGGCGCCTCCACGCCTACTATCCGCTGACGCTGACGCTGACGGAAGCGGGAGAGTCGCGACCCTTGCGGCGCGGTGTGTTGTTTCTGAATTACGACCTCAGCCGCGACCGGGCGGCGCTGTGGCCGGCGCTGCTGCGGGAAAGCGCGGTGTTCGCCGGCGCCACCCTGCTGGTGGCGCTGATCTTGATGCTGCTGTTGCGCAGGCTGGTGATTCAACCACTTTGTTACCTGACCGCCGCCGCGCGGCGCATTGAAGCCGGCGATCTCGGCGGCGGCGACATCCGCTTGCTCGGCCACGGCGAACTCAGCCAATTAGCCAACGCGTTCAATCGGATGCGCCAACATTTGCAACTCACCGTCGAGCAATTGCAGGTGCGGGAACGGAATCTGGCGGCGAGCGAAGAGCGCTACCGAACGGTCGTCGCGGCGCTGGCGGAAGGCGTGGTGGTGGTGGATAGCCAAGGCGATCTGGTGAGCTACAACAACAGCGCCCGTCAGATTCTGGAGCTGAATCCGGAGCGCCCCGGTTTCTACAATTTGTTCACCGATGATTGGGGTGCGGTGCGGGAAGACGGACAGCCGTTGCCCCCGCGGGAGTTTCCCGCCGTGCTGGCGTTGGGCGACGGCCAGCCGCGGCAGGGGGCGATCATGGGCTTGTGGGGTGGCCGGATCTGGCTGTTGATCCACGCCCAGCCCTTGTTTCAGCCCGACAGCGGACAGCCGGCGACGGTGGTGGTGTCCTTTGCCGATATTACCGGTCTGCGGCGGATCGATCGGGAGTTGCGGTTGGCCGCCACCGCGTTCGAGACCAGTGAAGCCATCATCATCACCGATGCCGAAGGCGTCATTCTCCGGGTCAATAATGCCTTTTGCGCCGTCACCGGCTATGCGCGAGACGAGTTGATCGGCCAGAATCCGCGTCTGATGAAGTCGGGGCGCCAAGATGCCGATTTTTACCGCCAACTGTGGCAAACCTTGCTCGATACCGGCGGTTGGCAGGGCGAGATCCGCAACCGGCGCAAGAATGGCGAGATCTATCCGGCCTGGTTGACCATCACCGCGGTCGAGGACGACACGGGCCAGACCACCCATTATGTGGGCTCCTTCACCGATGTCTCCGCGCGCAAGGAAGCCGAGGAGCGGATTCATTACCTGGCCTTCCGCGATGCGCTGACCGGCTTGCCCAACCGCCAGCGCTTTGCCGAATGTCTGGAGCAAGTGTTCGCCGCCGCTCGCCAACGGCACAGTCATGGCGCGCTGCTGTTGGTGGATCTCGATCATTTCAAGGTGTTGAACGATACTCTCGGTCACGATCGAGGCGACGAACTGCTGATTCAGGTGGCCGAGGTCCTCAAAACCGTAGCGTCGGTCGAAGATGGCCTGGCTCGACTGGGCGGCGATGATTTCGCGGTGCTGCTGGAGCCGTTGGGTCCCGACGAGACTCAGGCGGCGCTGCGGGCTGAGTGGCTGGCGGAGCGCATTCTGGAGGTGATCGACCGGCCGTTTTCGCTTGAGGGGCGCGATTACCATATCAGCGCCAGCATCGGCGTGACGCTGTTCGGCAAGCACCCGGAGCGCCCCGAGACCTTCCTGAAACAGGCGGAAACCGCGATGTACCAAGCCAAATTGGCGGGCCGCAACACCGTGCGCTTCTTCGATCCGACCATGGCGGCGGCGCTGGCCGAGCGGATGGGGTTGTTGGCCGATCTGCGGCGGGCGCTGGTCGAGGGACAGTTGTGCGCGTATTGCCAACCGCAATGGGATGCCCAACAGCGACTGATCGGCGGCGAAATTCTGGTGCGTTGGCGGCATTCGGGGCGCGGCATGGTGTCGCCGGACGAATTTATCCCCTTGGCCGAGGAAAGCGATTTGATTGTGGCGATCGGCCAGTGGGTGGTCGAGGCGTCTTGCCAGCAGGTGGCGCGGTGGGAGCAGGCCGGCTGGCTGTCTCCGGGATTCACGCTGGCCGTCAACATCAGTCCGCGTCAGTTCCAACAGGCGAATTTTGCCGCCCATATTGAATCCGCGTTGCGGCGTAACCACTGTGATGCGAGCCGGCTTAAGCTGGAGATCACCGAGGGGATGCTGATCAGCAAGATGGACGAGACGATCGCCATCATGCAGACCTTGAAGCCGCTGGGAGTCGGCTTTTCGCTCGATGATTTCGGCACCGGTTATTCCTCGTTGGCTTACCTGCAACGGCTGCCGCTCGATCAGCTCAAGATCGACCAGTCCTTCGTGCGCGATCTGGTCGAGAACTCCAATGATGCGGTGATCGTGGAAACGATCATGGTCATGGGCCGGCAACTCCGGTTGCAGGTGTTGGCCGAGGGGGTGGAGAACGAGGCGCAGTACGAATTTCTGCGGGCGCGCGGCTGCGAGCAGTTCCAGGGAAACTGGCTCGGGCGGCCGCTGCCCCTGGAAGACTTCGAGCGGTTGCTCGCCGCGCAGCCCCGGGTCGGGCCGGTCGAGCCGGAACTTCTTCGTGAAGGGCAGGCAGGGGCCGCGGGCGGCTCCCACGCGCTAGCGCAACGCCCATAGCCGGTCGGCGAGACCGGCGATCAGGTCGTGCCACGTCAGTCGGCGCCGCCAGGGTTCCGGGATGCCGGATTCGCCGTAACAGGCCCCGGCGATTTGCCCGCAGACCGCCGCCGTGGTGTCGGCGTCGTCGCCGAGATTGACCGCCTTCAGAATCGCTTCCCGAAAGTCGCCGGTCTGGTAAAAGCACCACAGCGCCGCTTCCAGACACTCCACCACGTAGCCGCTGCCCCGAATCTCGCCTTCGGTCTTGTCCCGATAGTCGCCACGGGCGATGCTGGCCAGTCGCGGGGAAAGCGCCTCCGACCCTGCGTCGGGAAAATGCGAGCCGAACAGGATGGCGTCCCGGTCCAGACCGGCGAGCGCCTGGTGCAGGATCGCCCCGAACAACTGGCTGGCCTGAATGCATTCGGGGGCGGCGTGGGTGGTGCGGGCGCTGGCGCCGGAGAGCTGAATCGCCAACGAAGGGTCGGGATAGGCGAACATCGGTACCGGAGCCAGGCGCATGAGGCAGCGGCTGCCGGCGCTGTTGGGGTGAGAGGAGCCACTGTAGGGTTCGCCGCCCTGATGAAAACGGAGCAACGCCGCCTCGGTGGCGTTGCCGATGTCGAAGCAGTGGCCGGTGCTGCTCAGTGCGCCGCGCGAGTACCAGCGCCAGTAGCGCTCCATTTGATCGCGCGGGTCGAAGCGACCGGTTTCGACCAGGCTGCTGGCCAGGCACAGGGCCATGCTGGTGTCGTCGGTCCATTGACCGGGTTCGAGGCGGAACGGCCCGCCGCCGATCATATCGGTGACCGGTGGAAACGTGCCGCGCGGGTGGAATTCGACGGTGGCGCCGATGGCGTCGCCGCAGGCCAAACCCAGCAGGCAGCCGCGAAAACGGTCGTGTTCGGAGGTCATGGCGGGGTTGTTGCGTCAGTAACTGAAGGAGATTTTCAACGAGGACCCTAGCAAACCGGGTAGGGTGGATAAGCGTAGTGTTTCAACCGAGCTGGATTGAAGGGTAGGGTGGATAAGCGTAGCGCATCCACCTTGCTGGTTTGTTGGTGGATGCGGCGCAAGCGCCTTATCCACCCTACATCAATCCCTCAATTCAGTCCGGTTGGAGCAGTAGCGCATCGACCGGGTTGGCCTCGGCCGGTATGATTATTTCAGGAAATCCCTTTAGATCGTGGTGAGTCGGGGGCCGCCGTTCACGTTCAAAAAACGTTGGGCTTCTTCGAAAAAATCGGTCGGCGGCGGAATCTCGCTGCGGGGAAACCGGATGAGCAGCACGATGAACCGCTGATGGTTTTCGATCAGAACTTCGTCGAAAGTCAGTGTGTTGGCGGCTCGGGGTGAATCCGTGGGCACCCGAATGTTCATGTGATCCAGGGTCAGCGAGATCCGTTCCAGTTGCAGGTGTTGCTCGGGTTCGCGCAAGGTGGCGGCGACTAGGGCCAGTTGTTCCTCAATCGTGGCCGAGTCGGCGCGAATCTGGCGAAGTTCGGTTTCAATTTCCCGGAGTTGTTGTTCGGTGGCGGCGCTGTCGGGCGGTCGCGGGGTGGCGGGATTCGCCAGCAGCGGCTCCAGGCCCAGCCGGGCCGACTTCAGCACGTGGGCTTTGTGCTGGAGTAACCGGCGCTGCTGCTGTTCCAACTGGTGTTTGCGGGCGCGAATCGACAGCAGGCGTTGCAACGCCGCTTCGATCAGATAATCGAAGGCGCGTTTCTGGAGTTCCTGGCGGGTTTCCGCCTCGCTGGCGGTTGGGAAGGCGATTTGGTGGTTGTGGAAGTTCACCGCGGTTTGCGGGATGTCCCGCAGCACCTGGTCGCCGTGCAGTTCCATGCCGAAAACGGTTTTTTCAGTCCGTTCCATGCGCAATGCGGCGTAGATTTCCGCGGGTGGGGCAGCGGTGGTCGGCTGGAGATGGCCGCGCAGGGCCGGGCTGCAGCTCAGCATTTCCAGCAACTGGTCGGGGTTGGCGAACAGCGCGCGCAATCGGGGGTCGGTCGTGAAGTGGCGCCTGCCGAAGGCGATGGGCGGCGGGAGCGTGGCGGCATGTTCGACCACGTAATCGACCGCGCGCTCGACCGGCTCCCACAGCTTGCGTCGATAATGCGGCGCCGCCCGCAGGCGAGGGTCGGTGCCGTCCACCACCCGCTCGATGGCGGCCTCGATCAGGGCGGCGTCGACTTTACCGGGCGGGCTGGGCGCCGTGGCGAAAATGGAGTGCAGGAAGCGGAGCACCATGGCGAATCTCCTCTAACCTCGCGAGCATCGACGACGTTAAGATCATTCGCTCGGTCGGGCGGAATCATCATTCGGACGGACTAATTATGGACGAGCGAACGCCATCCTTCCTGTGCCGGCGACGTGGGTGTCTGGGCGGTCGGGGTAAAATTTGGGTCCCGAGCGGGGCGCGGCGCTAAGAAACTGTACAAAAACTCCCCTCTCCCTGTGGGAGAGGGGCTGGGGGTTAGGGCTTTATTTTCAATTGGTTAGTCCGCAAGAGGCTGTACAAAAACGCCTCTAAAGCAGGAGATGCGTCATGGCGACCCAGACGACCCCAAGGACGAGGCCGCCCAGCACGTCCGAGGGAAAATGGACCCGTAGATAAATGCGGGAGATCGCCACGGCGGCGACGAGCGCCACGGCGAGCGTCCCCGCGCTGAATTGCCATTCCGGAATCGTTCGGTGGATGATGAATGCCAGGGACAGAGCGAAGGCGGTGCTCTGCGTGGTGTGGGCGCTGGGGAAGGAACTGTCGGCAGGCAGGGCGACCAGCGGCTCCACGACCGTGGGTCGGGGCCGGTTCAACAGCGCCTTGCCCAGGTGAACCCACAGGACCGCGCCGCCGAAGCCGACCCCCAGCAGCAGAATTTCCCGCCAGCGTCGCCCATACAGCAGAGTCGCGGTGACGAGGACGGCCAGAGGAGTCAATACATAAAGCGACCCCAGCCAGGTGACGCTGCGGAAAAAAGCATCCAGCGCCGCCGACCGATGCGCCGCCGCGAAGAGCAGAAGTTGGTTGTCCCAATACACAGGCGCCTCATTGGGT
>JAWOHQ010000497.1:0-3319 GCA_046485105.1 Candidatus Competibacteraceae bacterium
GACTCTACACCGCCTATTTCCTGCGGATGACCTCCCAGCAGTGGCGCTCCGCCAGCGAGGTGGACCGGCCGATCTGGGAGCACGAGGTCATCATCCTCATCCCTGAAGTGGCGCTGGACAGCACCAGAACCGCCGTGTTGTTGATCGACGGCGGCAGCAATACCGGTACGCCCACCACTTCGGTGCCCGAATTCCTCGGAGTGGCTAGCATCGCGACCGGGGCGGTCATCGCCGCGGTCCGGCAGGTACCGAACCAGCCGCTGTTTTTCACCGACGAGGCGGGCCGGGGCCGCAAGGAGGATGAAATCCTGGCCTACAGCCTGGACAAGGCGCTGGATACTGGCGACATGGAGTGGGCGGTACACCTGGCGATGACCAAGGCCGCCGTCCGCGCCATGGACACTGTGCAGGCATTCGCCGCCAGCAAGGGCCAGGAAGTCCGCAATTTTCTGGTGCTGGGCGGCTCCAAGCGCGGCTGGACGACCTGGCTGACCGCCGCCGTCGATCCCCGGGTCAAGGCGATCCTGCCGGCTTCCATCGACATGCTCAATCTGAGCCGACAATTCGTGCATCAGTGGGAAGCCTATGGTTTCTACGCGCCGGCGCTGAATGATTATGTGGAATTCGATCTGCCCTGCCGGATGCAGACGCCGGAGGGGCGGGAGGTATTGCGGGTCGTCGATCCCTTCGCCTATCGCGATCGCTACGCCGGTTTACCCAAACTGGTTCTCAACGCCTCCGGCGACCAGTTTTTCGTCACCGACTCCGCGCGTTTCTATTTCGCCGGCCTGCCTGGCCCCAAGTGGTTGCGCTATACCCCAAACACCGATCACGGCCAGAATCAGGACGCGATCGAGCGCGCGCTATCGTGGGTCGATGACATCCTGAACAACAAGGCCAGCGCCAATATCGACTGGACGGTGACCGGAGAAGGGGCATTGCGGGTGACGACCTCGTCCCGGCCCAAGCGGGTGCGGTTGTGGCAAGCGACCAATCCCGAGGCCCGCGACTTCCGGCTGGAATCCCTCGGCGCGGTTTGGACGTCCCGCGTGCTGGAACCGGAGCCCGACGGCGCTTATGTGGGATTCGTACCGCCGCCGGCCGTCGGCTGGACGGCGTTTTTTGTCGAAGTGACCTTCGACACCGCCGGCTTCTTCAAGCCCGATCAGGCTTACACCACCGATGCCCTGATCACGCCCGATGTCCTGCCCTTTGCGGGAACCGCCTGCAATGGGCAACTCGAGCCGCCCCGTCTGGAAAGTCCCTATCCGGGTTCGTTTGAAAGCGGCATCGGGCTGATCCGCGGCTGGGTGTGCGACGCTGGGAATGTGGAGATTCAGATCAACGATGGGGTGCGGCAACGGGTGGCTTATGGTTCGGACCGGCCTGACACGGTTGCGGCCTGCGGCGACGCCGACAACGGCTTTGGCTACACCTTCAACTGGAACAACCTGGGTAACGGTACCCACACCGTGCGAGCCTTCGCCGACAGGTTGGAGTTCGCCCAAGCCCAGTTCACCGTGACCACGCTGGGTACCGATTTCCTGCGGGGCGTCAGCGGCGAATACTCGTTAACGAACTTCCCGGCAGCCGGTCGCAACGTCACCGTGCGCTGGTCGCAACCCCACCAGAACTTTGTGATCGTCGGCACCAGCCGGAATCCGGCCAGCGCCTCATTATCTGGGTTCTTACCGCTAGCCACCGGGTTCTCCGGAAATTTGGAAAGTCCCTATCCGGGTTCGTTTGAAAGCGGAATCGGGCTGATCCGGGGCTGGGTATGCGACGCCCAGAGCGTCGAGATTCAGGTCAACGATGGGGTGCGGCAACGGGTGGCTTATGGTTCCGACCGGCCTGACACAGTCGGGGTTTGCGGCGACGCCGACAACGGGTTTGGCGAGACCGTCAACTGGAACAATCTGGGGGACGGCGCCCACACTTTGCGGGCCTTCGCCGATGGGCGGGAGTTCGCCCAAGCCCAGTTCACCGTGACCACGTTGGGTACCGATTACCTGCGGGGCGCCAGCGGCGAATACCCCTTGGCGAACTTCCCGCAGACCGGCCGTAGCGTCACCGTGCGCTGGTCGGAACCCCACCAGAACTTTGTGATTGTGGGTTATCAATAAACCCGAACTTTCCCTCTCCCACGCGTGGGAGAGGGAAAAGCTCGAGATTCTTCCCCAATCGGTCCCCATGTTTGGAACATGGGGACGATCATAACCATCAACCCTCCCGCAATTCCCGCCGCAAAACCTTGCCCGCCGCCGAGATCGGCAGAGACGCCACGAACTCGACCTGGCGAGGAATTTTATAACGGGCCAGATGGTCGCCGAGATGGGTTAAAAGCTCATCAGCACCGGCGGTCTGATCGGGCTTGAGCACCACGACCGCCTTGCCGACTTCGCCCCACTTCGGGTCCGGAACGCCGACCACCGCGCACTGAAACACCGCTGGATGCCGGTATAGCGCCGCTTCGATTTCCGCCGGGTAGACGTTCTCGCCGCCGGAAATGAACATATCCTTCAGCCGGTCCACGATGGTGAAATACCAGTCCTCGTCGTACTGGGCCAAGTCGCCGGTGTGGAACCAGCCATCGGCGTCGATCACTTCGGCCCAGGCGGCGGCGTTGTTGAAATAGCCGGACGCGATGCTGGGACCTTTCAACACCAGTTCGCCGACTTCGTTCGGACCCAACGGGCGGTTGTCGCCGTCCACGATCCGGGCGTCGATGTAGAAGTTAGGCCGCCCGATGCTGCCGGCCTTGCGGATGGCGTCCTCGGGCGCGAGCGCGAACAGTCCCGGACCGAATTCGGTCATACCGAACCCCTGCTTGAAGCGGATATTTTTCTCGCGGGTATACTGCTCGACCAGCGGCACGGGTAGCGGAGCGCCGCCGCTGGTGCAGAACCGCAGGGAACTCAGATCGGCCTCGGCCCAGGCCGGGGTCTGGGTCAGCATCTGGTACATCGCCGGCACGGCGGCGAACACCGTCACCTGTTCCTGCTCGATCAGCCGTAGCACCTGTTCCGGATCGAAACGCTTCATGAGTACGGTGGTTCCACCCATGATCACCTGGGGCAGGGTGTAGACGAACAGGCCGCCGACATGAAACATGGGGAACACGTTCAGATAGATATCGCCGCGCCCGAGATCGTGAATGACGGTGTTCAGACCATTCCAGGCGATCTGGCGATGGCTGATTTGCGCGCCCTTGGGCAGGCCGGTGGTGCCGCCGGTGAAGACGATGGCGGCGATGTCTTCCTCGACCAGCGAGTCGCAAACGCGGGGCGCGGGTGGGACGGCGTCGAGTAAGTCGCCATAA
>JAWOHQ010000089.1:0-5614 GCA_046485105.1 Candidatus Competibacteraceae bacterium
TACAACTGCCCCCGCACCGATTCCACCGCCCGCGCCAGCCAGTCCTCCTCCACGTCGTACACCGGCAGCAGCACCGAAATCAGCGGCCGCCCCTTCCACCCCGCCATCCGCGCCCGCAACCGCTCCCGCTCCCCATCGTCTAGAGCGTCGAATTGCTGGATCCAGAGTTGGTAAATACGGTCTCTGGAGCGGCCGGGACGATCCTCGCGCTCGCCGTGCAGCACGAAATGCTCCAGGGGGTTGAGGCCAGCCGCCAGCACGTCCGGGTTAGCTTCCAGATAGTAGGCGGAATCGAAATCCGGATTGGGGTTACGGCCTTCGCGCGCGCCGTGGCGAATGTAGTGCAACAGAGGATCGCCGGAATCCAGTACGTCCGGATTCTTGAGTAAGTAATACGACTCATCGAACTTGCCGGAAGCTTTCAACAAAGCGTAAGTGCACTGTTCCGCCATTCTTAGCGAGTACTGCCCGGTCAAGCGCCAGAACCAGGGCAAGGCCACCGCGCGCAGGGTCTCCCGGACCTGCTCGAAAGGGGCGGCCATGCGCCGAAATCCGTGCAATTCATGCTGCAAGCGACGGATTTCCACGGACTGTCGTTCGCTGAGATCCCTAGCCTGTTCGTATTGAATCTGCACTTGTTCGTGGCGAGCCTGCAGCTCCTGATAACGCTGTTGCATCCGCTGCGCTTCGAGCGCCGCGGCCTGCAAAGAATCCCGGGTCGCTTGCAAGTCTTGGTCGCGGCGCGCCAGATTCTCCTGTAATGCGTCAAGCCGCCCGCTCTGATCGGCGAGCGTGGCGCGCTGGTCCTTGATGACACACGCCCGCTGCTCCAACGACCGTTGCTGATCCGCCAGCACTGGCGCGAAGGTCTGATCGGCCTGGATCAGTTCCCGATGGATGCGATCCAGCATCGCCCGCCCAGCCTCATCATCCCGACCATCGGCCATGAGCCGAAGCGCGCCGTAGGCCTGCCGGACCCAGTCGGCCACCCAGCCCTGACGCTGCAAGGATTCATCACTCTCGGCATGATGCCGCCGCCCCGATGAAAGAAACTCGTCGATCTCCAGTTGCGCATGGTGGATGTGACGCGGCCAATGGATCTCCAGGGTATCGGCCATGTGGGTCGCCACCGACCGCCAGTCCCGCAACAGTTGCTCGTAGGTCACGAAAAAACGCGGTAGATCGCGAGTAAAGCGCTCGCTGTCGAGCATATGGCGCAACCACAGCAGCAGCGACTTAGCCGGCACGAATTCATCACGCGCCTCGAGCGACGCCGCAATTTCCAGAGGATTCCGGAGCGGAATCACCACGCCAGGCTGTGTCTGAAAATCCGCCAGCACTTGCCGCCACAGGGGAAACAATCGGCAAATGCGCGGGTCCTTGATTACGAACAAATCCGAATCAGCAAAGTCGCGCCGCAGGTAATCCAGGAGGCGCCACCGGTAGCCCTGAGCGGCTGACGAATCGAACCATGCTTCATCGAGTGGCAGCGGACTGTCCCAAGCCATGTCGATCGAGGCGAGCAACTCATCGTGCAACTGCCACAGATCGACCGACTCCCAGAATCCCGTCTCGTTATTATTCTTGGCCGGCGGCATGAGCCGAGACGGCAAATCCGCCCCCAGCAGACTGATGAGTCGGGTCAGGGGTGAGGTGCCGCTGCGATGCATGCCCAGGACCAAAAGACCATAACGCGCCCGATGCGGCCGGGCCGGCGGCTCCGTGCTTTCGGCATTGATGGGCTGTTGTTCCGCGGTCATCGAATGATCGGTCATGTTCGCGCGCACGCCGGGAGATCGCTAGCGTGACCTCCACTGGAAATGGGGCGGAAAAGCATAGTCGCAATTGGCATGTCCGAGGGTGAGATTGGGGCTATAGGCGGGATCGCGGTAGTGTTCGGTGTTCCAGCGGCGCTTCATCACGGCGATCTCGCGCGCCGCCCGCGCCGCCTTCTCCGGCGACTCATCCTCCGCCCCGCGGGTCGCCGACTCGTGATGATATAGCTCCGCATGGGGCGTGTACACCACTCGATAGCCCAGCGCCCCCAGCTTCAGACACAAATCGACGTCGTTGAACGCCACCGGCAAATCCACCTCGTCCATGCCCCCCGCCTCCCAGTACACCGCCCGGCGCAGCACCAGACACGCCGCCGTCACCGCCGAAAAATCCTGGATCAGCTGGGCGCGACTGAAGTAGCCGTAAGCTTCGCCGGGCAAATGACGGTGGAAATGGCCGGCGACCCCCTTGATGCCGACGATGACGCCGGCGTGCTGGACGCGGCCGCTCGGATACAGCAGGCGCGCCCCGACCGCGCCCACCTCGGGCCGACAGGCGTGGCTGACCATCTCCTCCAGCCAGTCGCCCGCGATCACTTCCAGATCGTTGTTCAGCAGCCCGACCACCGTCCCGCGCGCCGCCCGCACCCCCTCGTTGTTGAGCTGGCTGTAGTTGAACGGCCGCGCGTCGCGCAGCACTCGGATCGGCACCCCCAGCGCCCGCCCCGCCACCGCTTTCAGATACCCCAACGTCGCCGGGTCGTCACTGCCGTTGTCGAGAATCAAAATTTCGTAGTCCGGATAGGTCGTGCGCGCCACCACGCTGTCGAGGCATCGCTCCAGCAGCGCCAGCCCGTTGCGCGTCGGGATGATCAGACTGACCGCCGGCGCCGGCGCCGGCAGTTGGTAGCGCACTCGCAACATCCCCGGCACCAGCGCCGATTCCGCCGCCCGCGCCGCCACCCCGCGCCGCGCCAGCGCGTCGTTCACCGCCCGTTCCGCCGCCGCCCGCGCGTACGGCTTCTCCGCGCCCCCCCGCGCCGTGCTCCCGGGGATCGCCCGCCAGTGGTACAGCACCCGCGGAATGTGCACGATCTGCTCCGGGGCCAGCCGCTCCGCCACCCGCAGCGCTAGATCGTAGTCCTGGCTGCCTTCCAAGCCGGGGCGAAACCCGCCCACCGCCTCGACCAGGTCCCGCCGGTACACCCCCAGGTGGCTCACCAGGTTCTGCGACAGCATCAAATCCGGGTTCCAGGCGCATTTGAAGTACGGGTCGGTGCGCCGGCCCGCGCCGTCCAGCTTGTCTTCGTCGCTGTACAGCAGCCCCGCCGTCGGGTGTCGCTCCAACGCGTCGGCCACCCAGTACAGCGCCGTCTCGGCCAGTTCGTCGTCGTGGTCCAGCAGCGCCACGTAGCCTCCGCGCGCCAGCTCCAGCGCCGTGTTGCTCGCCGCGACGATGTGCCCGTTGACCTCCCGAAACACCACCCGAATCCGCGGGTCTTGCCCCGCGTAGCGCTCCAGCAGCGGCCGCACGTGCGCCGCCGTCGAGCCGTCGTCCGCCACGCACAACTCCCAGTGCGGGTACAACTGCCCCCGCACCGATTCCACCGCCCGCGCCAGCCAGTCCTCCTCCACGTCGTACACCGGCAGCAGCACCGAAATCAGCGGCCGCCCCTTCCACCCCGCCATCCGCGCCCGCAACCGCTCCCGCTCCCCATCGTCTAGAGCGCCGTAGAGCAGGCGCCAGGCCTGATAGTCATACGTCGGGCGCCACCACAGATCGGCCGGCGCCCGCTCCGGCTCGGCGGTGCGGCGTAGATAATGCTGGTAGGATTCCGTGCGCCGGGTCAACCCGCCCAGCGAGCGATGCAGCCGCAAAATCAGTTGCCGCTTGCGGTGGTACGACAGGCCCGGCAACGCGTAGTACAGCTTGTACAGGCGGGGTTCCAGAAACGGCCAGCTCAGAACATGCCGCCAGAGCAGCAGATAGCGCCGCAGCCTTGGGAAGCTCGCCATCAATCAACCGTCCTTGCGGATGCGCGCACGCGGGTTCCGTTCACCAGAGTTGATCCAGATCGGCCAGCAGCGCGTGAAACCGCTGGCGTTCCAAGGCGATATCGTACTCCTCCGCGGTGCGTCGGGCCGCCGCCAGCAGTCGACTCCGCTGGCTGGGCGAAAGCCGTCGAGCCCGCGCCACGGCCGCCAGCAGGGTCGGCGGGCGAGCGTCGGCCGGCATCAGGCAGTTCTCGGCGTCTCGACAGAACAGCCGATTGGCCACGCAGTCCGGGCAAATGACCAGCGTCCCCAGCGCCATGCCTTCCAGGGCCGGCAAATAGAACCCCTCGGTGGCGTGCGGCAAAAACACGGTGATTCTGGCCGAACCCAGTTGCTCTAGAAACGCCGCCCGCGGCAGGGCGTCGGTCAGACACCGCACGGTCGTGTCCTGACTCAGCGCGGCGGCGAACTGGCGCGCCAGCGCCGGGCGTTTGAGTCCGGCAATCAACAGCTCGATGGGTCGTTCCTCCCAGGTAGCCATGGGTCTCGGCAGGCTCGCCAGATCCAGCCCGTTCGGAATGGTGAACAACGGGCCGTTGACGCGCCCGCGCAGGGCGGCGCCGACCTCGGGGCTGACGGCGATGCGGATCGCCCGGTGATGCAGAAACGCATGGCGCGGATCGGCCGGATCGGCGTGCCGCGGATGCTGGATCAGATTGAGCACCGGCCGGCGCGGCTGCTCCCGCTCGGTCTCGGTCAGCGCCCGCCAGTCCAGACCGGCCAGAAACAGCACATCGGCCTTGGCGGGCTGCCAGCAGGCGACCCGGGGGATGGCCGGGTCGGTCCAGAGATCGGCGGCGTCCGTCACGCTGTCCGGGGTCAAATACAGTTCGGGCTGGAAGGCCGGCGCGGCGGCTAGATGCCGAAGGTAGTCGCGCACCTTGAGATGGCCGCCGGTAAACCCGCGGTAATCGCGGTAGCACAACACGCGACGGATGGTCCGCGGCATTGCGTGCCTCATAGCGAGTAGCCCAGTCGGGCGGCGAGCGCCGCGCAGCAGGCGCGGATGGCCGCCCGATCATCCGCCGCCAGCACCTCGGATGGGCCGCGCGGCACGCCGGGTTGCGGGGCGGTCGTGGCGAACCGTAACGGCAGCGGCGGTTGCAAACCGTTGACCAGGCGCGCCAACCCGGCTTCCGGAGCCGCGACCAGGTCCTCATAACGCAGCAGCAGTCCGGCGGGGCAGTGTTCCAGCAGCAGCTCGGCCAGATAGCACCACAGCAGCGCCCGGCGGTGGGGCAGCTCGGTCGTCGCGGCGATGGCGGTCAGGCGTTCCCGTTGCCACCCAGCCAGCAGCGGATCGGTACGGGCGCCGACCGCGAAGCGGTCCACCGCGGCTTCGCGCAGGTGCGGGAAAGTGCGTTTCCAGGAAGCGATGGTGGGGACCGGATGGCGCACGCAGGCGACCACGGCGATGCCGCTCAGGGCGTCCGGCGCGGCGCTCAGCCGGGCCAGATAGCCGAGAGTGTTCTTGCTGCCCAGCAGAAAATCCGGAGCGGCCACGCGCGGCGTGTAGGTCTCGAACCGGTCGGTCACGGCGGTGTCCTCGATCACCTGCCCGCCGTGCAGTTTGTTCTCGATCGGGCGTCCGGCCAGAACGTCGGCGCGCAGGTCCCGGTACAGCGTCGCCAGCGCCCGCGGCCAGTCCGGCCGATTAAGGCGGCGGTACAAGGCCCGTGGTTCGTTGATGATGACCGCGTCCCGCACGCCGTGCAGCAACCGGCACAGGTAGCTGGTGCCACTGCGCGGGATACCGGTGATCAGCAGGGCGCGGGCGTCAAACC
>JAWOHQ010000176.1:0-3516 GCA_046485105.1 Candidatus Competibacteraceae bacterium
GCGCGACGTTCCAGACCTGAATGTTCGGCTCGCGACTGCCGAGGTTGTACTGATCGGCCAGCGCCAGCCGCAACCGCCGGTAGCCCGCCTCGTCGTGGATGGCGGTGATTTCCAGTTCTTCCTGGGTGTCGTCGTCCAGCACCGCGAACAGCTTGAGGTCGCGGATGACCTTGGGCGACAGGTACTGAGCGATGAAACTCTCGTCCTTGAAATTGCGCATGGCGAAATCCATGACCTTCAACCAGTCCTGCCCGGCGATATCCGGGAACCAGTAGCGATCCTCGGCCGTCGGTTCCTGACTGATGCGCTTGAGGTCGCTCATCATGGCGAAGCCCAACGCGTAGGGATTGATGCCGGAATAGTAGGGATGATCGAACGGAAGCTGTTGGATCACGCTGGTGTGCGATTGCAGGAATTCGATCATGAACCCCTCGTTGATATAGCCCTCATCGTACAGCCGGTTCATTAAATTGTAATGCCAGAACGTGGCCCAGCCTTCATTCATTACCTGAGTCTGGCGCTGAGGGTAGAAATACTGGCCGAGCTTGCGGACGATCCGGATCAGTTCGCGCTGCCAGGGTTCCAGCAACGGGGCGTTCTTTTCAATGAAGTACAGCAGGTTCTCCTGCGGCTCGGACGGAAAGCGCCGCTCGGCTTCGCCGGAGGTCTCCGTCGGCTTGATGGGAATGGTCCGCCACAGATCGTTGACCAGCGATTGCAAGTACTCCTCGCGTTCGTGCTGGCGCTGCTTCTCCTCCCGCATGGAAAGCGGCGCGGGATGCTTGTAGCGATCCACGCCATAGTTCATCAGCGCGTGACAGGAGTCGAGGAACAGCTCCACGGTTTCCTCGCCGTGCTGTTCCTCGCATTCAGCCACGTAATTCCGGGCGAACAGCAGGTAGTCGATGATGGCGTCGGCGCTGGTCCAGGTGCGGAACAGGTAGTTGCCTTTGAAAAAAGAGTTGTGGCCGTAGGCGGCGTGGGCGATCACCAACGCCTGCATCATGGCCGTGTTTTCTTCCATCAGATAGGCGATGCAGGGGTCGGAATTGATGACGATCTCATAGGCCAGCCCCATTTGCCCGCGTCGGTAATTCTTCTCGGTCATCACGAACTGCTTGCCGTAGGACCAGTGCTTGTAACCGAGCGGCATGCCCACCGAGGAATAGGCGTCCATCATCTGTTCGGCGGTGATGATCTCGATCTGGTTCGGGTAGGTGTCCAGCCCGAATTCCTCGGTGGCGATGCGGCCGATGACCTCGTTGTAGCGTTCCAGCATCGGGAACGTCCATTCGGAGGAGTCGGAAATCAGGTTCGACGCACTCATGACACGCGCCTCTTGAAGAGATCCCGGAAGACTGGATAAATATCGGCGGGCCCGTCGATCTGCCGCATGGCGAAGTTCCGATGGGCGGCGGCCACTTCCTCATACGCCTCCCACAGGCTTTGGTGGCGGTCCGGGGTGATTTCGATATAGGCGTAGTAGCGGACGAACGGCATGATCCGCTGCATCAGCAGGTCCTTGCAAGCCGGCGAATCGTGGTGCCAGTTGTCGCCGTCGGAAGCCTGCGCCACGTAGAGATTCCAACTGGACAGCGGATAGCGGGCAGTCATGATCTCGCTGGCCAGTTGCAGGGCGCTGGAAACCACGGTGCCGCCGGTTTCCCGCGAATAGAAGAATTCCTGTTCGTCCACTTCCTTGGCCACCGTGTGATGGCGGATGAACACCACCTCGATCTTCTCGTAGTTGCGCATGAGAAAGAGGTAGAGCAGGGTGAAAAAGCGCTTGGCCAGATCCTTGCGCGACCGATCCATGGAGCCGGACACGTCCATGACGCAGAACATCACCGCCTGGGTGGTCGGCTGCGGTTGTTGGACCCGGTTGACGTAACGCAGATCGAAGGTGTCGATGAACGGCACCGCCCGCACCCGTCCGCGCAGATACTCGATCTCCTCCAGCAGTTCCTGGGCGCGGATTTCGTCCACCGGCGACTGGCTCAGGATCCGCTGTAATTCCTCTTCCGCCTCATGCAAGCGCCGGCTGTAGGGCGCGGCCAACGCCATCCGGCGGGCCATCGCACCCTTCAGCGAACGGACGATATCGATGTTGGCCGGGTTGCCGGCGTTGGTGAAGCCGGCCCGCACCGACTTGAACTCGGTGGCCTTGGCCAACTGGGTTCGCACCAGGTTGGGCAGTTCCAAATCCTCGAAAAACAGCTCCAGGAATTCCTCGCGCGACAGTTCGAAGATGAACTCGTCCTCACCCTCGCCGCTGTTGCTGGCCTGGCCGCCGCCGGCGCCGCCGCCGGCGCCGGCCGGCGGGCGGGCGACCCGGTCGCCGGGGACAAATTCCCGGTTGCCGGGGTGGATGGCCTCCCGGCGTCCGCCCGGCCCGTGGCCGAACACCGGCTCGGACAGGTCGCGGGTCGGGATGTTGATTTTCTCACCGTTGTCGATATCGGTGATGCTACGGCCGTTCATGGACTCCGCGACGGCCTTCTTGATCTGACTCTTGAAGCGCCGGATGAAGCGCTGGCGGTTGACGGCGCTTTTATTCTTGCCGTCCAGCCGGCGGTCGATAAGCGTGGCCATGAGCGATGCCCTCCGGTCAGGATGCCTTGCGGACGCGCAGATACCAGTCGGACAGCAGCCGCACCTGCTTCGGGGTATAGCCTTTGTCGACCATCCGGTCCACGAACTCGGCGTGCTTCTTCTGCTCGTCGGCGCTGGCCTTGGCGTTGAAGCTGATCACCGGCAGCAGGTCCTCGGTGGTCGAGAACATCTTCTTCTCGATCACCGCGCGCAGCTTCTCGTAGCTGGTCCAAGCTGGATTCTTACCGGCGTTCTTGGCCTTGGCCCGCAGGACGAAGTTGACAATTTCGTTGCGGAAGTCCTTGGGATTACTGATGCCGGCCGGCTTTTCGATCTTCTCCAGCTCGGTGTTGAGGGACCCTCGGTCGAAAGACTCACCGGTGTCGGGATCGCGGTATTCCTGATCCTGAATCCAGAAGTCGGCGTAGGTGACATAGCGGTCGAAAACGTTCTGTCCGTATTCGGAATAGGATTCCAGATAGGCCTGTTGCAGCTCCTTGCCGATGAACTCGGCGTAGCGCGGGGCCAGGTAGCCCTTCAGGTAAGACAGATATTTTTCCTCGACCTCCGGGGTGAACTGCTCGCGTTCGATCTGCCGTTCCAGGATATAGAGCAGATGCACCGGGTTGGCGGCGACCTCGCTGTGGTCGAAGTTGAAAACCTGACTGAGGATCTTGAAGGCGAAGCGGGTCGAAATGCCGGTCATGCCTTCATCCACCCCGGCGTAGTCGCGATACTCCTGCATCGACTTGGCCTTGGGATCGGTATCCTTGAGGTTTTCGCCGTCGTAAACCCGCATCTTGGAAAAGATGCTGGAGTTTTCCGGCTCCTTAACCCGAGTCAGCACCGAGAACTGCGCCAGCATTTCCAGAGTGCCAGGCGCGCAGGGCGCGGCGGCCAACGAGCTGTGGGTCAGCAGCTTCT
>JAWOHQ010000182.1:0-3998 GCA_046485105.1 Candidatus Competibacteraceae bacterium
GCTTGAAGTGCTCGTCCAGCAGGGGACCCCATCCCAACTTCCCAATTATTCGCGGTTCTTCAGGGGTTCTTAACGCGGCAAGGCGCCGGCGATTTCGGCTGGCGCGGAAACAGTGGACTCACGTCCGCCGCTCACCGGCATAACGCGCCGCAACCGCCGGAGTTTTCGGATTACGAAATTCATGCAGGTAATTTACGGCATCCGCTTCGCTTACGCTACTCCCCCGCCGCCACCCGATCCGCCTGCCCACCATGCTACGGCTTGAACGGCGGCAGACCGCCCATCGGCAATTTGCCCTGCAAGCCGCGCATCATCTTCATCATCCCCCCGCCCTTCATCTTCTTCATCATTTTCTGGGCCTGATCGAACTGCTTGAGCAGCCGATTCACATCCTGAATCTGCGTGCCGGACCCGGCGGCGATGCGCCGCTTGCGCGAGCCCTTGATGACGTCCGGAAACCGCCGCTCCTGCGGCGTCATGGACTGGATGATGGCGACCAGCCGCTTGACCTCCTTGTCCGCCGCCTGATCCTTGAGCGCGCCCGCCGCCGCGTTGAAGCCCGGCATCTTGTCCAGCAGGCTGGCGATCCCGCCCATGTTCATCATCTGTTCCATCTGCTCGCGGAAATCCTCCAGATCGAAGCCCTTGCCTTTCTTGACCTTCTCGGCCAGTTTGAGCGCCTTTTCCTTGTCGACTTTATGCTCCATCTCCTCGACCAAGCTCAACACATCGCCCATGCCGAGAATGCGGGACGCCACCCGATCGGGGAAAAACGGCTCCAGTGCGGCGGTTTTCTCCCCGACGCCGAGAAACTTGATCGGCTTGCCGGTGAGTTCGCGGATCGACAGAGCCGCGCCGCCGCGGGCATCGCCGTCGGTCTTGGTCAGCACCACTCCGGTCAGCGGCAAGGTCGCGTTGAATGCCTGGGCGGTGTTGGCGGCGTCCTGACCGGTCATGCTGTCCACCACGAACAGCGTCTCGATGGGTTCGAGGACGGCGTGCAAGCGCTGGATTTCCGCCATCATCTCCTCATCGACGTGCAGGCGGCCGGCGGTGTCGACGAGCAGCGCGTCCACGCCGTGGCGCCGGGCGTACTCCAGAGCCTGACCGGCGATCGCCTCCGGCGCTTGATCGGGAGTGCTGGGGAAACACTCCACACCCACTTCGCCGGCCAGCTTGCTCAGTTGCTCGATGGCGGCCGGCCGGTACACGTCGCAACTGACCACCAGCACCTTCTTCTGCTGGCGCTCCTTGAGCCAGCGGGCCAGCTTGGCGACGCTGGTGGTCTTGCCGGAACCTTGCAGGCCAGCCATCAGCACCACCGCCGGCGGCTGCGCCCGCAGGTTCAGTTCAGCGTTGGCCTCGCCCATCACCCGAACCAATTCTTCATGGACGATCTTGACCAGCAGTTGTCCGGGGGTCAGGCTCAGCAGAACCTCTTGGCCGATCGCCCGCTCGCGCACTCGGTTGATGAACTCCCGCACCACCGGCAAGGCGACGTCCGCCTCCAGCAGCGCCATGCGCACCTCGCGCAGGGCGTCCTTGATGTTGTCCTCGGTCAGGCGGCCCTGGCCGCGCAGATTCTTGACGGTGCGCAACAGACGCTCGCTGAGATTTTCGAACATGCGGGGAATCCCCTTGGCCACGGATTTGGAATGGGCCGGATTATAGAGGAATCGGTCGGACGGACGTGCATCCAAAACAGCGACCTGCTTCAAGCCGTCCGCATTCCATGCCATGATTCCCCTCATCGGGACCAGATTTTTGGGTGAAGTGCGTGATGAATGCGGTGATCGGCGGTCTGGCCGCCCTACTCTATCTGCTCGCGGGAGGAGCGCTCGCCGCGCGCCTGGCGCGCGCCGGCGCGGGCACACCCTGGCCCAAGGGCGGCCCACTGGCGCTGGGCTGGGGCGCGACACTGCTGCACGCGATGATTCTGGCCCAAACCGTTTTTCAATCGCCCGGCCTGAACCTGGGCTTTTTCAATGCGCTGTCCTTTACCGGCTGGCTGATCGGCGTGGTGTTGCTGGCGGCGGCGATGGTCCGGCCGATCGAGAATCTGGGGATCCTGGTGTTGCCGTTCGCCGCCCTGACCTTGGTCCTCGGCCTGCTGTTTCCCGCCGAGCGCACCGTCGCCGATACCGGCCAGTGGGCGCTGGAACTGCATATTCTTATCGCCATCCTCGCCTACTCGCTGCTGACGCTGGCGGCGGCGCAGGCCGTGTTGCTGGCCATCCAGGACCACCGCCTGCGGCATCGCCATCCGGGCGGATTTTTGCGCGGTATCCCTCCGGTGACCACCATGGAAAATCTATTGTTCCAGATGATCGGCGCCGGCTTCGTGCTGCTCGGCATCACCTTGATCAGCGGTCTGTTCTTTCTTGAGGACTTGTTCGGTCAACACTTGACCCACAAAGTGGCGCTGTCGTTCATGGCCTGGTGCGTGTTTGGAGTCCTGCTGTGGGGTCGCTGGCGCTTCGGCTGGCGCGGCCGCACCGCGGTCCGCTGGACCCTGAGCGGTTTCGCCTTTCTGATGTTGGCCTATTTCGGCAGCAAGCTGGTGCTGGAATTGATCTTGCAGCGCTATTGAGCGCACCGCGCCCACTGGCGTCGCGATTCCGCTCTATCTCTTGACAGCCCACACCGGCAACCCGTAAAAACGTAACCGACCATCCAAACCGAGGTTTTTGCGACTTGGACGATATTCATATAGGGGCGCTATTCATCGCCCTGGTTCTGTTGATCGGCTGTTCCGCGTTCTTTTCCAGTTCCGAAACCGGATTGATGACCCTCAACCGCTACCGTCTGCGCCACCGCGCCAAGGCGGGGGATAAGGCGGCGCAACGCACCAGCAAGCTGCTGGAGCGCCCGGATCGACTGATCGGCATCATTCTGCTCGGCAACAATTTCGTCAACATCCTGGCTTCCGCGATCGCCACCGTGATCGCCCTCCACTTCCTGGGCGAAGCCGGCATCCTGGTCGCCACCATCGCCCTCACCGCGATTCTGCTGATTTTCGCCGAAGTCGCGCCCAAGACCCTGGCGGCGTTGCACCCCGAATGGATCGCTTTTCCCGCCTCGGCGGTGCTGAAACCGCTGTTGAGGGTCCTCTATCCGCTGGTGTGGCTGATCAACGCGGCGGCCAACGGCTTTCTGCGGCTCTTTGGAATCACCATCCAGATCTCCAGCCAGCACTCGCTCAGCCCCGAGGAGCTGCGCACGGTGGTGCTCGAAGCCGGCGTGATGATCCCCAAGCGGCATCAGACCATGCTGCTTGGCATCCTGGAACTGGAGGAAATCACCGTCAACGACATCATGGTGCCGCGCAACGAACTGGAAGGGATCGATCTGGAGGATGACTGGGCGGAGATCGTCACCCGGCTGAACCGCAGCCCCTACAGTCGGCTGCTGGTCTATCGCGACAGCCTCGAGCAAATCGTTGGCTTCCTGCATCTACGCAAGGTGCTGAACCTGATGATCCAGAAACCGGATTTCACCCGCGCCGATCTGGAGAACCTGGTTCGCGAGCCCTATTTTATCCCCGAGGGGACTTCGCTGACCCGACAACTATTGAACTTTCAACAGTTGCGCCGGCGGATGGGGCTGGTGGTGGACGAATACGGCGACGTGCTGGGGCTGGTAACGCTCGAGGACATTCTGGAAGAGATCGTCGGCGAATTCACCACCGATCCCGCCACCATCGGTCAACGCAACCTGGTGGCGCGCGCCGACGGTGGTTACCTCGTGGACGGCCGCACCTCGATTCGCTCCCTGAACCGGGCGCTGGGTTGGAACCTCCCCACCGATGGCCCGCGCACTCTCAATGGTCTGGTCATGGAGCATCTGGAGGCCATTCCGGAACCGGGCGCTCGCCTGGCGCTGGCCGGTCATCCCACCGAAATCATCGAACTCTCCGGCAACCGGGTCAAAACCGCGGTGATTTGGCCGAGCCCGCAAGCGGAGACCGCCAAGGAATCCGACTAATCGATGGCTCGGCG
>JAWOHQ010000358.1:0-9989 GCA_046485105.1 Candidatus Competibacteraceae bacterium
ACCGTGGATGCGGATATCGATGCGCTGCTGGCCGGTGTTCGCGATTTGTTGGCGCGGCCGGACCATTTCCGCGCCTTGTACCAGATCGACGCCAATGGCAATTTTCACCATAGAACTTTTCACGCCCCGGCCATCACCCTGTTCGATCCCGAAGCGCGGGTCGAACAAGCGCTGGCGCGTCTGAGCGTAACGGATGACGTGCTATAGTTACGGAGCATTCATTAGTCACCGAGCGAACCCGTCGCCATGCCTGACTTTCTGCGCAAATTCATTGGCCTGTTACTGATTATCTCCGCTGTCGGCGTCGCCTCCTGCCAGGCGCTGGTGGCGTCCTGCTCCACCACGGCCGCTCCGCCCGCCGCGCTCGCGCCGCGCGGTTGATTCCGGAATCCACCCTCATGGGCCGCTTTCTGCTGCTGTCTGGCGTCGTACTGATCCCGCTGACCGCTCTGATTCTGCTGTTACAACGAGGATTTCGCTCTATGGCCGAACGCTATCAGCAAACCCCCGGCCGGTTCCCGTCGCCCAAGGGAGTTCTGATGTTCCTGCTGCCGCTGCCGGTGTTGTTCGCCGCCCTTGCTTCGCTGGCGAGCGGCAATCTGAGCGAGCTGCTCGGCAACGCCGCAGGGTACGGGTTGTTTCTGGCTGGCGCTCTGTTGCTGCGGCGCGGCCTGCTGACCGAGGTTGAATACGACCGCCGCCGAGTCGCCAAAGCGCCGTATCCGCTCAAGACCCTGGGCGGCGGCCTCATCGCGCTGGCCACGGGCATCACCGCCGGGTTCGGGGCCGGCCATCATCCGGCGATGGCTGGCGCTTTCGGCTTGGCCGCTCTGCTTGGTTGTTATCTCACCTATGGTTTCGACCCGCGCGCCGCCAAGCGTTTCACCGACCGGGACGGCGTGGACACCACCGACCGGGTGCTGGAAGCGCTGGCGCAGGCCGAGAGTTCCATCGCCGCCATCGAACAGGCCACCCGTGAAATCCGCAACGCCGAGTTGAACGGCCGATTGCGACGCATCGTCGCGCAGGCCCGAAAGATTCTGACGCTGCTGGAAGAAGACCCGCGCGATCTGCGTCGCGCCCGCAAATTCCTCAACGTCTATCTGGACGGCGCCCGGCAGGTCACCGAGGGTTACGCCAAAACCCATGCGCGAGCGGCCACGCCGGAATTGGAGGACAATTTCCGACGGGTGTTGATCACTATTGAGGAAGTCTTTGAGGAGCAGCAGCAGAAATTGTTGGAAAGCGATCTCAGCGATCTCGACGTACAAATTGAAGTGCTGACCACCCAACTGAAACGGGAAGGGGTGATCTGACCAGGCTCGAACATTCGATGGCCTCGATCATTGTTCCGTCCACGCTGGGGGATTTTGGCCATGGAAGGACACGGAACACACTGAAAAATAAAAAATCTTCCGTGTTCTTCCGTGGCCAAAGGCCGGAACGATGAGCGACGCCCATTCGATTGAGGCGACCTGGATATCTGAATCAGAAAGACCTTAGATAATTTGCGAAATCCGAACGACCCCACGCAAGACTGAACCGATCACAGGAGTCCACACGATATGACCACGACCCCACCGCCGGTACCGACCGTCACCTCCACGCTACCGACATTGCCAGCGGCGTTCGCCGCCGCCCTGCCGCAGGTCCAGCAGGATTTGGCCGCCCGCGCTCCGGAGCCGGCACAGGACCAGCAACAGGTCGCCGTGCTGACGGCGGAGCTCGACTTGCACGACAGCAATTCCATCATCTTTTTCGGTAGCAAGGCCCAGGAGCAGTTGACCACCGTCTCCGACCAGATGTTGGAGGGTGTGCGCAATAAGGACAGTGGCCCGGCCGGCGCGGCCCTGAACGATATGGTCAGCGTCCTGCGCGGTTTCGATCTCGACGAACTGGACCCGAACAAAAAACCCGGCTTTTTCGCCCGGTTACTCGGCAAGGCCAAACCGCTGGCCCGAATCGTCCAGCAGTACGAACTGGTGCGCAACCAGATCGACGATATCAGCGATGCCTTGGAGCGGCATAAAACCCAATTGCTGACCGACATCGCCTCGCTGGATCGGCTGTACACCGCCAACCTCGACTATTTTCATACCCTGGAACTCTATATCCAGGCCGGTGAAGAGAAACTGCGTCAAGTGGACGCCGAGGACCTGCCGACCCTGGAGCGGGAGGTCGCGACCAGCGGGGAGATGGTCAAGGCCCAGCAGTTGCGGGATCTGCGCGCCAGTCGCGACGACTTGGAACGACGGGTCCACGACCTCAAACTGACCCGGCAGGTCACCATGCAGAGCCTGCCCAGCATCCGGCTGGTGCAGGAGAACGACAAGGGGCTGATTGGCAAGATCAATTCAACCCTGGTCAACACCGTGCCGCTCTGGCGGCAACAACTGGCGCAGGCGATCACGATTTACCGCTCCGGCCAGGCCGCCGAAACCGTTAAGGCCGCCACCGATCTCACCAACCAACTGCTGGAGTCGAATGCGGACAACCTCCGGCAGGCCAACGCCCAAACCCGCGCCCAGATCGAACGCGGCGTGTTTGACATTGAAACGGTGAAGAAGGCTAACCAGACGCTGATCGCCACCATCGAGGACAGCCTGCGCATCGCCGACGAAGGGCGCCGCCAGCGACGGGAGGCCACCGTGCAACTGGAGGCCTGCGAGACTGAACTGCGCCAGGCTTTGGCGTCCGCCCAGGCTCGCGCCCCGCACTCCACCCCACCCGCCCGAGGGCGCTGACATGGCGTTATGGAACAAGCTGTTCGGGGAATTCGTCGATGTCGTTCAATGGATCGACGATACCAACGACACACTGGTGTACCGCTTCGAACGCCACGGCAACGAAATCAAGTTCGGCGCCAAACTGACCGTGCGCGAGGGTCAGGTCGCGGTGTTGGTCAACGAGGGTCAGCTCGCCGATGTCTTCCAGCCCGGCATGTACGAACTGAAGACCAACAACCTGCCGATTCTCTCGACCTTGCAGGCCTGGCAACATGGGTTTGAAAGTCCGTTCAAGGCCGAGGTGTATTTTTTCAGCACCCGCCGCTTCACCGATCTCAAGTGGGGCACTCTGAACCCGGTGATGCTGCGCGATCCTGAGTTCGGGCCGATCCGGTTGCGGGCCTTCGGCAGCTATGCCATGCGGATCCTGGACGCGTCGACCTTCCTGCGCGAGATCGTCGGCACCGACGGCCGGTTCACCACCGACGAAATCACCAACCAGTTGCGCAACATGGTGGTGTCACGATTCGCCAATATCCTGGGGCAGTCGGGGATTCCGGCGCTGGATCTGGCCGGCAACTACGATCAGCTCGGCGAGTTCCTGCGCCAGCGCATCGCTCCGGAATTCGCGACGGTCGGGCTGGAGTTGACCAACCTGTTGGTGGAGAACATCTCGCTGCCCAAGGAGGTCGAGGCCGTGCTGGACAAGCGCACTAGCATGGGTATCGTCGGCAATCTCGACCAGTACACCCAATTTCAGACGGCGGAGGCCCTGCGCGATGCCGCGGCCAATCCGGGCGGCGGCTCCGAAGCGATGAACATGGGGTTGGGGCTGGCGATGGCCCAACGGCTGAGCGAAACATTGGCGCGACCCGCGCCCGCCGCGCCGCCCGTATCGCCGACGACGCCCGTACCGGCGTCGCCCCCACCACTGCCGACCGCAACCCGTTATTTCGTGGCGATCGACAACCAGCAGATGGGACCGTTCGGTCTGGACGAGTTGCAACAGCAGGCGCGGGACGGCCAATTGACCCGCGCCACGCTGGTCTGGACCCAGGGCATGGCCAACTGGGCTGCGGCTGGCGAGGTGATGGAGCTGAGTGCGCTGTTTGCCCACCTGCCCCCGCCATTGCCGGGGGTTTGAGAAACTATCCATTCTCCCCTCCCCGCTTGCGGGAGAGGGGTTGGGGTGAGGGTTTTTTTCGTAACCGCAACAACTACGGGAGAGCGTCATGGGACTGTTCGATTTTGTCATCAACCAGGGCAAAAAACTGTTCGGTGCGGGCGACGATCCCGCCGCCAAGATCAAGCAGGAAATCGAAGCCGCCAACCCCGGCGTCCAGAACCTGAATGTCGAATTTAAGGACGGCCAAGTCCAACTTTCCGGCGAGGCCGCCAGCGCGGACGCCCTGGAAAAAGCCGTACTGATCGCCGGCAACGTCCAGGGCGTCGCCGGGGTTTCCGCCGAGCGGGTGCAAGCACCGCCGCAGACCGGTTCGGTCGAGTACTACGTCATTCAGAAAGGCGACACGCTGTCGGCCATCGCCAAGAAATTCCTCGGCAACGCTTCGGCCTATCCCCAGATTTTCGAGGCGAATCTGGAGGTTATCAAGGATCAGAATCTGATTTATCCCGGTCAGAAAATTCGCATTCCGCTGAGCTAGTGCTTCAACCGACCTTAAATGACGTGATTGGTAGAGTGGATAAGCGAAGCGCATCCACCAAGCAGGCGACTGGTGGATGCGGCGCAAGCGCCTTATCCACCCTACATTCATCAATTCAGCCTGGTTGAAGCACTAGCCTTCATGCCGCGCTCGCTTCAAAGATGGCGGTCCATCGTCATCCTGACTTGTTGGCAATTTGGAGGAATGAAGATGGACGCACTACAGTTGTTGGGCAGTCTGTTGGGCAATAACGCGACCTCCTCGAACGTGGGAGGACAGATTCTCAATCAGTTGGCAAACAGCTTGGCCGGTGGCAGCGCGCGGCGCGGCGGGATGGCTTCGGGTGGCCCTGATTTGGCCGGCATGTCGAGCAATCTGGCCGGTGGCGGGCGCGCTGGCGGGCGCGCTGGCGGAACGGCGAGCGGCGGCGGTTCCGACTTGGCGGGTCTACTCGGCAACCTGGCCATGATGGCGCTACAGTCGTTTGGCCGGCGCGGCGCCGCGGCGTCGGGCCAATCGCCACTGGCGGGGTTGGCGGGTGGACTGGGCTTCACCCAGCCGCCCGGCTTCGATGCCGCCCAGGCCAATCGCCAAGCCACGACGCTCGTGCGCGCCATAATCAATGCCGCCAAGGCCGATGGCGTCATCGACGCTCAGGAACAGCAGAAAATTGTCGCCAAATTGTCCGATCTGGGTCCGGAAGAAGCGGCTTTTGCTCGGGAGGAAATTGCCAAGCCCTTGAATTTGGATTTCCTCGCCGACGTAACTCCAGAGATGGCCACGCAAGTATATGCCGTATCGCTCATGGCCATCGAAGTGGATACAACCCCTGAAATCCACTATTTGCAACAACTCGCGCAGCGGTTGGGACTGGATGCCCGAACGATCGATGGCATCCACGGGCAATTGGGCCTGGCGCCGCTTTATGGCTGAAGATGATCGTTGAGGAGAAAACCCATGGGCGCCGCCGCCGAAAAATTGCGCATGAGCGAGGCCGACTATCTCGACTGGGAAAGCCGAGCCAAAGACAAACATGAGTATGTTGCCGGTGAAATTTTCGCCATGGCCGGGGCCAGCGAACGTCATAACCGGGTTGCGGGTAATATTTTCTTTCACTTGCGCCTGGCGACGCGCGGCCATTCCTGCCGCGCCTTCATGGCCGACATGAAACTGCGCGTCGCGGGCCGCCGGAGTTATTACTACCCGGACGCAATGCTGGTCTGCGACGACAGCGACCAGCATCTGCTCTACAAGACCACGCCTTGCTTTATCGCCGAGGTGCTGTCGCCCGCGACCGCCACCACCGATCAGCGCGAGAAATGGCTGCATTACCAGGACATTCCCAGCCTGCGCTACTACCTGTTGGCGGACTCCGAGCGGTTGAGCGCCCGGTTGCTGACGCGCGTGGAAGGCGACCGCTGGATCGAGCAGACGCTCGACTGCGAGGACATCGTCGAGATCGCCTGCGGCGACGCCCGTCTGACCCTCGGCCTGGACGATTTGTACGAGGATACCGGCCTGCTGATCTGAGGCCGGTGAAAATATTCCACGCGGAATAATTCCCGTCGGGATTCCCATTCCACAAACCCACCAACGCGGTGGAACCCAGGTTGGCTCCCGAGTTCGCGGGCCAGCGTTGATGAGGAAAAACTCATGTCGATCTGGACCCTGACGGCGCTGGCGCTGTTTCTCGTTCTGTTCGTGGCCTGGCTGTTGATTCGCCTCTTTCTAAGGGGGCCGGATCTTTCGGCTTACGATCAACCGCTCGACAGTCGCGCGGGATCGCGCGACGCGGCCAGTCCCGAGCATCAGGAAGTCGTGCGCATGGTGCAAGCCGCCGCGGCGGAGATCGCCGCCGCCCCCAGAAAGCAGCGCCTGGCGGTGATTCGGCAAGTGATGGGGCGGGGGTTCTTCGAGCCGCCGTTGCTGGCGGGCGATTCGGGATACCGCATCGTGGAAGTCGACGCCGGCGGTGTGCCGGGCGAGTGGGTGCTGTCGCCGACCGCCGATCCGCAACGCCGCTTGCTCTACCTGCACGGCGGCAGCTTCGCGAGCGGCTCGCCGCGCGGGCATCGAGTGATCACTACCCAATTGGCGCGCGTCACCAGCGCGGCGGTGCTGGCGCTGGACTACCGGTTGATGCCAGAACATTCCCGCCGGGAGCTGATCGCCGACTGCCAGACCGGTTATCAATGGATTCTGGAGCACGGTCCCGACGGGCCGGCGCCGGTCCGGGAGCTGTTTCTAGGCGGCGACTCCGCCGGAGGCAACCTGGTGCTGATGCTGCTGGCCTGGGCGCGCGACCAAGGGTTGCGCGCCGCCACCGGCGCCATCGTGCTGTCGCCCGGCGTGGATATGACCCTGTCCAGCCCCACCCTCAAACGCAATCAAGCCACGGATCCGATGATGGGTCCTAATCTGGGAGTGTGGCTGCAACTCCCCCGGTCGCTCGTCCTGCTCGCGGTTTGGATGATGCATCGGATGACGCCGCAGCATCCGCTGGTTTCCCCCGTGTTCGGCGATCTTTCCAGGTTGCCGCCGATCCTGGTCCAGGCCAGCGAAGCGGAGATGATGCTGGGTGACGCCCGGCGCTATGCCAACAAGGCGCGCGCCGCCGGTTCGCCGGTGGAACTGGAAACCTGGCCGGATCTGGTCCATGTCTGGCACCTGTTCGAGCCCATCCTGCCGGAAGCCCGCGAGGCATTCGATCGCATCGGGCAATTCGTGGAACGCCGTGGGGGGTGATCGATACTCCTCGCCCCGGTCTTCTCAGGGTTGTTTTTGTACCGTCTCTCCGTCATGACGGTTTCGCCTCATCTGATTCTTCCTCGCGCATCAGTTGTTGCAGGATCCCGAGCATGCGATTTTTCCCGCCGCCGGCGCCGGTCTGGCTGATCAGCGACAGATTGGACAGATGATACAGATTGATCCAGTCTTCGCCGCGGCGAATTTCCAGGCGCGGATTAAGCAGATAATAGCCGGTGCGAACCCGCTTGAATAACTGGCGGTTGTAGGGATTGGCGCTGGCGATTTCGTTGCGGGCCAGCAGCGCGTTGAAATAGGTGCGCTTCTTGCGAAAGACAGGAATGATGGCGTCGGTGAAGCGCTCGAAGCGCTCGATAAAATCGCCGGCGGCGAACCCACTGTTCCACCAGTTTTGGCCGTAATTGATCTTCCAGCGCAACAGGACGAAAAAGGCCTGAAACACCAGGAACTCGCCCAGCCGGTTGTCCAGCTTGATCAGACGATCCTTCGCCTTGAGGCTGACGCTGGATGGCTCCAGCCGCTCGTGAATCGCTGGAAACAGGCGGGTCGCGTACTCCGGATCCTCGAAAGCCTGCAGCAGGGCGATCTGCCAGGCGGTAAATCCATAATTATCCAGCGCGTCGGTATTGGCCCCGCGCTCCAGCAGTGCCTCGATCAGCGCGGTGTTGCCCGCCCGCGCCGCCAGCATCAGGGGCGTCTGGTTGAACGGGTTGCGGTAGTCCACGCCGTAGCTGTCGCACTGCCGCAGGATGTCCTTGAAGTGGCGGCCCTCGTAGGCGCTCAGATGTTTCTTCAACAGACCGGCGCGCAGGCGGGCGTAGGCGGCCTGGTCCAGTTCGACGTAGCTCGGCATGCGCCAGTCTATCAACGGCCGGGCGCGGTCAAAGCCATGCCGGTCGAGCTGATCGATCAGCCAGGGCTCGTCGTAGTACAGAGCGTAGTCGAAGACCGCCTGCTTCGGCTTTTGCGAGATCTGTTGGGGGTCCAGGGCCCGTTCCAGCAACGCGGGCAGGCGTTCGCTGTCGCACACCTCCCACGGCACGGTTTGCGTCTTGAGGATGCCGCGCCGAATCTCCTCGGCCTGTTCCTGCTTGCCCTGCAATTCCAGCTTGCGCGCCTCGGCCTGCCACTCCTCCAGGCTGGATTGCTGGGCTGCGATCACCACTTGCTCGTGGGACTCCTTGAGTCCCAACAGATCCAGAAGCGGATGGCGGGTATCGCTCTCGAGCAGATACAGATTGCCGACCGCCCGGGTGATGGCGACATACAAGGCGTTGATGAAGAATTTGTAGACCTCCGCGGACTTATCGGTCTTGTCGCGGGCCCGGGCGTAGTGCAAATCCCCTTCGAGATCGGCGGCGGCGATGCCTTCGATGATCGCCTGAAAGGAAGCCCGCTCGCTGGAGATGAAATTCCAGAGAATGACGTTCGGGTATTCCAGCCCCTTGGCTTCGTGGATGCTGAACAGCAGTGGGGTATCAAAAAACCGCCGCGCCTCGGCTTTCTGCTCGTCGCGCATGACCAGCACGGCAAACTGGGTGGAACGCCGGGTCTTCTGATTCAACTCCTTCTTGGTCGCCTCGCGATCCGGCAGGAACTTCACGGTCCCGCCGAGCGCGGCGGCGCCGCCGATCAGATAATTACTCTCCCGGTCGATCGAGCCGAACCGGCGCTGCTTGATCCGGAGCAGGCGGTTGGCGAGGTCGGTAATGGCCGCCGCGTTGCGGTAATTGGCGTGCAACACGCGGGTGATGCGCGCGGTCTCCAATTCATCGGCCTGATAGAACATCGACTTGAGGTTCGACCAAGAGAAGAAATTGGGATGCACGATCTGGTTGGAATCGCCGCACAGGAGAAAATTCTGGGGCTTTTTCAAACTCCGCAGGATCAGCTTGAGCTGGATGTTGGTGATGTCCTGGACTTCGTCGACCACCACAAAATCGTAATCGGGCTCCACCAGCGGCAGATAGTCGTGGGCGAGGATGTTCGGATCGTAGCACCGGCTGTCCTTTAGAAACGCCAGGTATTTTTCGAAGAGCGTGTAGGCCTGTTCCCGCTCTTCCGCCAGGAAGATGGACTGCCGGACGCCCAGTTCCAGATAATCCGCGCGGCTGAGATACGGTTTGTCCACGGCCGGGCCGGTGATCACGCCGCGAAATTCCTCGTACAGCTTGTGCGCGTCGCCCACCCGCTGCGCCTTGGGAAATCGCGCCAGCCAGCCGGCGAACGCGCTGTAGGTGATCTCCCGCCCCTCGGGCACCCGCAGCGTTTCCAGATACTCGCGAAACGACAGGAAGATCAGATCCTGATCGGTATTTTCGTAATGATGGGCGTAATACAGATTGCGCGAGTTTTCCACCAGATAGGGCGACAGGGTGACGTAGAGAATCCGCCCCCGGGCCAGTTTCATCTTTTCCAGAGTGATGGCGGTCTTGCCGCTGCCCGCCGGCCCGATCACGATCAACGGCAGCGACAGGTCGTAAATTTCCCGCTGTACCGGATCGAAGGAGATGATCTTGTCCAGGAAATGAAAATGGCGGTCGCGTGGGTTGACGTAGGGGAGTTCCAGCACTTCGCCATCTTCCGGCGGCTTGGCCAAAGGGATTAGTTTGGCTTCGTCGATCCGCGCTCCGCGCAGAAACCGCGATTTCTCGTAGGCGTGCTGGCGGATGACTTCAAGGATCAGCAGGTAGGGCTCGCCCTGATGGCGCGCGATCTTGAACAGCAATCGGTTGGCGTCGTCCAGCTTGGCGCGATAATAATCGCTCTCCGTCAGCTTGCGGGCATCGGCGGCGCGGAAATCGCCCTGTTCGAGAAACTGGCGGACTTTTTG
>JAWOHQ010000372.1:0-2616 GCA_046485105.1 Candidatus Competibacteraceae bacterium
GCGCTGACCGCGACCGCCCGGCCGGAGTCCGGCTGGTCGACCGGGAGAGTGTAAACGGCGATAAAGCCGGTTTCATCCGAATCCACGCTCCAGAATGGACCGGACGAGGGGTGGGGAGCGGCGCCGGCGATGGCGGCTGCGTTGGCTTTCGCCAGGTCCGTCGCCGCGCAGGTGACTTGGGTGGCGCGGGCGTATCGGCAATCCAGAACTTGCCCGGTCGGCGCGTCGGCCTTCTCGCCGAAACGAATCACGACCGTCGCGCCCAACCCATAAGAACTGTCCATGATGGCGTCCACTGCCGCCCCACGCAGGACCTCGAGGTCCGCTTCCCGCTCGGCCGCCTGCGCCAGTTCGGTCGCAATCGTCGCGACGTCGGCCAACACGCCTTGCAGTTGACCGGTGATCGCTCCGCTCAGACCAGCAATGGTCTCGCTGACGCCGTCCAGAAGGTGTTGGCGTGATTCCCGGTAGTCGTAGAAAAACGCCGCAGAGAACACCAGCGCCACCGCGCTCAGCAGCGCCAGGGACAACCGGCCCGCCAAGCCGAAGCGAACCCGACGGCGCGGCTGGGCCATCGAACCTGGGGCGGCCTTTGCGACGCCGGGTCGTTCTTCTTCGGCAGCCAAGGGTTCATCCGGAACCGTCATCTACGATCTGCTCATTTAGCGATTACTGTTGGCCGCAATACCAGTAAGTCGGGTAGTCCGGATTCAACGGTTCGATAATGAGATTGGCCCCCCGCAATTTTCCAATCTGTCGCGCCACCTCGTTGTCGAAAGGGAAGTCAGGCCGCGTCCCGGACGCCGTCCCCCAGTAGCCGAACCCTTGATCCAAACGAACCAGCCAATTTTCGCCATCGCTCCAGGCCAGCGCGAGTTCCCGAGCATGGGGCAACTCGCGGGAAGTCGCCTCATGCCACGCGAATGCCGGCCAGCTTTCCTGGAACCACTGCTCGACCACCTGCCGGCGGTCGTTGCCGTCCCGCCAGTCATGGAATATCCGTCGGGGTTGTTCGGTTCCCGGGCGCTCCAGCTTGGCGGTTTCTATCCGCACTTCGGTCGTCGGTGTCAAACCGCCGGAAGTGCGGGTCAAACCCTGTAAAAACCCATGAAGCAGCAGCAGGGCAAGCGGCGAGCGCAAGTAACGGTCGGCGTAGCGCACCGACTTGAGCGGCGTGGCGGTATGCAGATGCCCGGCCATGCCGGGCGCCAGACGCTCCAGCAACGTCCAGGCCCGTTCTCCAAAGGTCGCCGATGGACCATCGAGTTCGTGAGTAATGGACAGGGCGATCAAGCCCGGTGCAACTTGACGCAGATCGGCTGGGGCGAGTCGTCGCCATGAATCGGGCAAGGGTGTCAGGGGTTCGGGTTCGGTTACCCGCACGAAGGGACCGCCATATTCCCCACCGCCCCAAGTCGGGCGGGGAATCAGCGCGACCGATTGATTCGCCGCCCAACGCACCCGCTGATTCGCGCCGCCTAGTTCCAGAATCAGCGGCAGGTTCGAGCCTGTTGCCCGATTCGTATCGGGAATCGAATACAAATCAACGCCGGTATAGGCGATTAGCGCCGCCAGTTCATCGCGCTGGCTGGCGCTCAAACTCTCCAAGTCCGCTGCCGGAGCAAGCAGACGCACCTGGGTTCCGGCTTGCTTCCATCGCGCCAGTTCGTCGCGCGGTCGCCAAGCCAACGGCTCCCAATCCTGCGCCTCGCCGCCCAGATAAATGCGCAATTCGGTTGTGTCCAACTTCTGCCCCGCGCGGTTCAACGCCAGAACCAGCGGCTCCATTTCCAGTTGGCTGTTGGCTCCGAAGGCCCGTAGTTCCTCTGGCAACTCCAGCGCAGCCAGGAAATCAGCGGTCAGCAGGTCCATGGCGACGCGGCGATTGAGATGCTCCCGGTGATGTTGGGTGTCATGGGTCAGCAGGCAGCTTTGACAGGCGGCGTCACAGTCACGCGGGCATTCCAGCGCTTGGCGGGCTTGCCGCAGCAACTCGGGGAGCCGAGCGGCGATCTGGCTGACATAGCCCGCGCCGCCGGTCGCCGTGTCATAGAGGTAGAGGGAGTAGGCCGCTTGATCGTCGGTATCTCGCCGCTGTTCGGCCGCCGATACGCCGACTTCGGCTTCCTCGATGCCCAGATATAGGCACAAGGCGCGGCGCAACGCCACGGCCAGGGTATAAGCGGTCGTCTGGTCGATGGGTCTGCCGGCGAAATCGGATGGTTGCAGCTCGAAAATTTCGGTGTGCGCCACCACGCCCAACCGCACCTCACGCTGGATTGCCCAACTGACTTCTTGATTGCCGGGGCAAAGTTGTTCCCGGTCGTTGAGGCGTCCACCGCGCAGGCGTTTGTGATTTTTCAGCGTCGAGGGCAAAACGCCCTGTTCGCTTTCCGAATCAGCCCGCCCGCAACGCAAACACAGCGCATAGCCTTTACCATGCAGTCCGTCGCTGTAGTGGAACAGGGAGCCTTGAGTGGTGGTCCGGTAGCGCCCCAAAACCGCTTTCGGCAATGGCATCCACTCGACGCCCTCCAGCGAAATGACCGGATTGCGTACCGGGATGTACTGCGGCAGGGTGATGTCGTTGTGGGGCTTGTCGCGCAGATCCACGGC
>JAWOHQ010000420.1:0-2958 GCA_046485105.1 Candidatus Competibacteraceae bacterium
CGCGCTGCTCGCCGGTCTGGACGCGGACACCGTGTGGGGCATCGGCCCGCGCTGGGCGGCGCGGCTGCGCGCCCTGGGCATCGCCACCGCGCGGGACCTGCGCGACGCCGATCCGAAGACGCTGCGCCGGCGCTTCGAGGTGGTGATGGAGCGGATCGTCTGGGAGCTGCGCGGGGTGGCCGGTTTGACCCTGGAAGAACTCGCGCCGCCGAAACAACAGATCCTGGCGTCCCGCTCGTTCGGCCGGCCGGTGACCGCCCTGGCGGACTTGCAGGCGGCGGTGGCCCACCACGTCGCGCGCGCCGCCGCGAAACTCCGCCGCCAGCACGGCCAGGCCGGCGCGGTGCAAATCTGGTTGCGCCCGCACCGGGACGGCGCGGCGTCGGCGCCCCCATCGATCGCCGGCCTGGTGCGGCTGGCCGGCCCCAGCGCCGACCCCGCCGTGCTGACCGCGACGGCGACTCGCGGGGTTGCGGCCTTGTACCAACCGGGTCACCGCTACCGGGGCGCCGGAGTGATGTTGCTGGAGCTGGGATCGGCCGCGCGCGCCCAGGGGAACTGGCTCGCTCCGGACGCCGCCGACCGCGCGGCGGCCCGGCTCGCGGTGCTGGACCAGGTCAACGCCCGCTGGGGCCGGGGCACCCTGCGCCTGGCCCGCGAGGGGTTCCAACAACCTTGGGCCATGCGCCAGGACCATCGGTCGCCGGCCTACACCACGCGGTGGGCCGAGCTTCCGGTGGCGCGGGCGGGATAGCCGGCGCGCGGCGGCGACCGTTACCGCAGCGGGCGATCCAGGCATAGGGCGGCTTCCCGACCCTGATAGTAGCCGGGCCGCCGCGCCCGCGTTCGATAGCCCAACCGTTCGTAGAAGGCTTGCGCGCCGGTGTTGCTCGCCCGCACCTCCAGGACGATCCGGGCGAGGCCGGCCACCCGCGCGGGGCGTTCCAGCTACTCCAGCAGCCGGCGTCCCAGCCCGCGTCCTTGATAGTCGCGGTCCACGGCGAACAGTTCCAGGTGGGCTTCCTCCGCCCCGTACCGCATGATCCCAAAGCCGGCGATGCGCGCGCCGTCGCGCGCGACCAGCACGTTGGTTTCGGGATGACGGATGCTCGCCGCCACGCGCCGGGGAACCCAAGACCAGGCCAGGCCGGTCTCGATCAGCGCGCGCGCGAGGTCGGCGATCGCCGGAGCGTCCGCGCTCCGGGCCAGGGCCAACGCACTTTCTGGCACGAGCATGGCAGGCTTCACGCACCTGGAAAACGATCCGCCGCGACGGGCGGACTCGGCTCAGACGTCCGGCGCCGCCACCGGCGCCATCAAGTCCGGTCCGTCGTGGCGGGTCGCGTTCACCGCCGCGCTCACCGGCCAGACCCGCAGCCGTTCGGGCGGGCCCGGGACGAGCAGCGGCTGGAGGGCCGCCGGATCGGTCAGTTCCGGATCGAGCCAGCAGGCTTCAGCCGCCGGGTCCAGGATCACCGGCATCCGGTCGTGAATCGGAGCCACGCGGGCGTTCGCCTGGGTGACAAGGATCGTGCAGGACTCCAGGACCTGGCCGTCCCGCTCCCAGCGCTCCCACAACCCGGCGAAGGCGACCGACCGGCCGTCGGCCGGGGCGATGCAGTAAGGTTGCTTGCCCCGGCCCAGCGCCCGCCACTCGTAGAAGCCGTCGGCGGGGATCAGGCAGCGGCGGCGGCGGAACGCCTGGCGGTAGGTCGGCTTCTCGGCCGCGGTCTCGGCGCGGGCGTTGTGGGTGCGGTACGAGGTCCGCGGCTCCGGCGCCCAGGCCGGCACGAGGCCCCAGCGCAGGGCGACGAGTTCCCGGACGCCGCCGGCGGCGACGCGAATCGCCCACACCGACTGGCTCGGGGCGAGATTGTAGCGGGGCGTCACCGCCGCCGGCGCCGAGAGGTGGAAGCGTTCCGCGAGGTCTTCGCCGGACGCCCGTTGGATGAAACGGCCGCACATGATGGGGATCGCTGCTGATGGCGAGGGGAGTCCCTAAAGCATAGCGCGGTCGGCCGGCCCCGCATCCAAAACCGGGTCGGCCGCGTAAGTTGGTTTGAAGCCGCCGAACGGGCGGCGATCCCCAACCCAACGTACCGACTTTAGGAGCACCGCTCATGAAAACCACCCTCACCGCCGTCGCCTTCGCCCTGACCCTCGGCCTGTCCGGCTTGGCTCACGTCGGCTTCAACGACCGGAGCGTCGTTCCCGAGACCGCGCTGACCCCGTCCGCGCGCCAGGATCTGCGTCACCTGCCGACCGTCCACGGCTTCCAGCAGCAGAGCGTCCACGCCCTGGCCGCGCCGCGCGCCCGGACTGACCGGGCCGACCGCGCTTCGGTGGTGGCCGGCGCCCACTGCGAGCTGTCGTCCCGCTCCGGCTTCCAACAGCAGCAGGCTTACGCGAGCTGCTGAGCCACTCGCAACTCGCCACTCGCCGCCCGTCGCCCGCGCGCGGGTGGCTCGCTCGCGAACTCTCCGCCCGGTCGCCGTGGCTTTCCGAGGGTGCCGGGCCGGGCTCTCTGCGTCTCGAACCCCGGACGGCGGGATGCTTCAAGACGATCTCCCGGCCGAGAACCGCTCCAGCGACCCGCGCGCGGCCGCTGTCCAACTGACGGAGCAGAACGCCGGGTCGTCCGTTCCCGCGGGCATCCGATTTTCGGCGGCGGGTTCGCGGTGACGAGATACTTCATGCTGTTTGGAAGCCAATCTTTAGGCCGCCTTGAGCCGGCTGCGGACGGGGCAATTCAGGGAATTTCACCGTGAGTTCGAGTCGGCCGGACGACGCAAATTGCTGCCCCATGCTCGCCGTCAATACTGTTGAATTAACGCGACTATGCACACAATATATTGAATTAGTTTAATATTACTTCCAGAAGACCCATCAATAGCGCAAATCTCTGGTTTGAAAATCCATGCCCCTTTCCTCCCTTTTTGATGCTTTTCTGCAGTTGAT
>JAWOHQ010000453.1:0-3288 GCA_046485105.1 Candidatus Competibacteraceae bacterium
ATTTTGCGGGCTACGCCCGCAAAATTCATACCCTGACTAAAGACTGGCTTCGTAGATGCGGTAACGCCGCAGGGGTTTAGCCCCCAGCTTTTGGATGGCGTTGTTCATCGGGTAATTATCTTCCAGCACGTAGTTGATCTCCATCCAGATATCCGACGTATACAGCGACTCATACAGCGCCCGATAGAGCAGGCTGTCCACCGCCTTGCCCTGGTATTCTGCCACCACGCCCAGAGCAAACATGCGGTAGCGGCGCAGGCGTGGCAGCCCCCACAGCAGCTTGAGCCAGCCGAAGGGCAGCATGCGCCCATTCAAACCCTTCAGCAGCGCGTTGACGTCCGGCAAAGCAATCGCAAAGCCAACCGGGCGGCCCTGGGCGTCCTCAGCAAACAGCACTCCCTTGGGCTGCAGCACCGCTTTCAGATCGTGCGCCATGGCGCGCACCTCAGCATCCGTCACCGGCGAGTAGCCCCAGTTGTCTATACGGGCGCTCGCCGCACGGTGTCCGCCGCTCCCGGCATCAACGGCGCTCCATCGTGGTCGCCGAACGGTCAACGGCTGGCGTTCGCGTTGTCCAGGGATGGCAATCCGGAAATCTACGCGCTCGATTTGGCCACCCAGGCTCCACCAGTCCGACTGACCAACAACAGCGCCATCGACACCGAGCCGGTCTGGATGCCGGACGGCGGCATCGTTTTCACCTCGGACCGGGGCGGCTCGCCGCAGTTGTATCGCATCGGACCGGGCGGTGGGGTGCCGCAGCGGCTCACTTTCCAGGGCGACTACAACGCGCGCCCGACCGTTTCGCCGGATGGCCGCCATATCGCGATGATGCATCGGCGCGGAGGCCGCTTCCATATTGCGGTGCTGGACTTGGCAACCCGCCAGTTTCGGGTCTTGACTCCCGGTGGAACCGATGAATCGCCCAGTTTCGCGCCGAATGGCGCGATGATCGTCTACTCCACCGGCCAGCGATTGGCGGCGGTATCCGTGGACGGTGGCATGAAGCAGGATATTGCCATCCGCGGCAGCGCGCGCGACCCGGCTTGGGCGCCTTTTAGTCGGTAGTTTTGTTGATCATTTCACAGATGAGGGGAGAATCGCCATGCAAAAATGTATTCGCAATCTGATCGTCGCCGCTTCGCTTGCCCTGTTGTTCGGGTGCGCCGCGACCGGTGAGAATACCGAAGAGCAGACCGGCGTCCAACCGGATGCAACGGCACAACCGGAATTGGCGGGGCAGTCCGGCCAAGAGGTCTACAGTTATCCCTACGGTCAGGCACCGAGCGGCTACGAGTCCTATGATTTTTACGATACCACGGGTGGCGCCATCGCCGCCGTTCAGCCCGGCGCGGCGCCCGGCCAAACTGCGGGCGCTGGCGCGGTTTCGGCGGATCGCATCGTGTATTTCGATTATGACAGCGCGCAAATTCGGACGGACAGTCGCCCCATCATTGAGGCTAACGCCCGGGCCATGGTCGGCAACCCGCAGATCATCACCCAATTGGAGGGGCATACCGACGAGCGCGGCAGCAGCGAATATAACATCGCCTTGGGCGAGCGCCGCGCCAATTCGGTACGCCAGTTCATGATCGTCATGGGCGTATCGCCCCAGCAGATCCGGGTTGTCAGCTATGGTAAGGAACGGCCGGCCGCCTTCGGTAGTGACGAACGAAGCTACGCACTGAACCGGCGCGTGGAAATCGTTTACTGAAGAAAGGATCCTGCATGATCGGAACCGGGATTCCGTGGTTACCGCTACTGATGCTGGGCGGCTTGATGCTGCCCGGCGCAGGCTATGCCCAACGTCCGTCGGACGGCGAACTGACGTTGGAGTTGTTGCAGCGGATCGAGCGTTTGGAATCGGAGGTGCGGCAGATTCGCGGGGATCTGGAAATTTTCCGCTATCAACTCGAGCAACGGGAACGCGACGCCGCGGCCGAATATCCGTCGGAACCCCCCGCGCGTCCTCCGACGGATGAATGGGAGGAAACGGATTCACCGTCCCGGACCGACGACCAGCCGACGCCTGGTTCGCCCGCCGTGGTCGCGGCCCTGCCGCCGGCGACCGGAACGGAACGGGTGGATTTCGATAGGGCCCTGAACGAATTCCGTGAGGGCCGGTTTCGGGGAGCGATCATGGAGTTTCAGCAATTCCTGCGTGATTATCCGGAAAGCGGCCTGACGGGAGATGCGCGGTACTGGCTGGGTGAATCGTACTATTTGCGCCGGGACTACGACGCGGCTAAGGAAGCGTTCATCGAACTGGGCTTGCGCGATCCGCAAAGCGCCCGTTTGCCAGATGCGCTGCTGAAACTGGGCTACCTGTATGGAGAAGAGGGTGACATCGACCGGGCGCGGGAGGTGTTGCAAAAACTGGCGCAGGTCTATCCGGATACTCAGGCCGCCAGTCTCGCCGAGCGACGCTTGCAGTCGTTGCGCTAATTTGCGTTAAGGCTTGCGATTTTACTGAATTTTTGTAACATTCTCCTTTTCTAAAGGGCCGTTAGCTCAGCCGGTAGAGCAGCAGACTTTTAATCTGTTGGTCGTGCGTTCGAACCGCACACGGCCCACCAAACAAAACAAAGGCTTACTGAATTTATTTCAGTAAGCCTTTTTCTTTTTTAAGCATAGTGTACGCAATAAAAGCAGAATCGACAGATTGTAGCTGCGCGCGCCATCAACTGGTGGTGGCCCGGAGTCTTGCTGGTGTCGAGCCTTGCGCCAAATGACTCGGGGATCAGCCGTAGTTCCCTCCTGTAAATTTTCCAGTGATAGAGTGGGGCGGTCGCTTCCTGTAGTAGGCTCAGATAGGATCAATACTACAAGTTGTGGTTGCCGGACGAAGGTATCACTGGAAAATTTCCAGGAAGAATTTTAGCAGGCGGTAACCTTTGACTGGTCGCCTTTCTCCTTGCGCCTTTCTCCTTGCGCCTTGCCTCTTGCGCCTTGTCCCTTGCGCCTTGCCCCTCTGATCTCTCAATATCCGCGCCATGAAGTTCGAATCCTTGCTCAATCTTCCCTCCGCTGTGCGCCGCGCCCTGCTGATCGTCGGCGACACAGTGGCCGTGCTGATCGCGGTATGGGCCGCGTTCGCCATCCGCCGTGGCGAGGTCTGGCCGGATTTGCTGGGGGAGGTGGCCTGGTTGTTTCCGTTGGCCGTGGTCGTGACGATCCCCACTTTCACGGTGGTCGGCGTGTATCGGCCGATCCTCCGCTACGCCGACGAAAGCCTGTTGTACGCCCTCGTCCTGGCCGCGACCGCCAGCATCCTGTTGATGATGGCGG
>JAWOHQ010000482.1:0-3380 GCA_046485105.1 Candidatus Competibacteraceae bacterium
CTGCTGCGCACGGGCCGGGCGGTGCGCAACCATTTGGGCGACGACGGTTGGCGCCTGCTCAACCAATTGCAGCAACGCATTCAGGAACCGCCCCAGGGCCTGGGGGCGCGTCAGGCGCGGGAACTGCTGGAAGAAGACTTGATGGTCACGGCGGCGTTCTGCGGGCTGAACAACGAAACCATGCCGCACCATCAAGGCTGGCTGTTTCTCGACATCGGCCGCTATCTGGAACGGGCGCTGCGCACTCTGGATCTGTTCAAGCTGGCTTTCATCACCGCTCGCAACCCCGGGCTGCCGCTGTGGGAAGTCGTGTTGACCATCACTGACAACCTGACCGCTTACCGGCGCCGCTACCGGTCCGCGCTGCACCCGACCGCGATCATCGATTTACTGCTGTTCGACGAGGGTAATCCCCGCGCCGTCGGTTATCAGCTGCGCCGATTGCAACGGAATATCGGTCGGTTGCGCCAGCCCGACCATTCCCCGTACCGCAGCGCCGAGGAACGGTTGATCCTGGAAGCCATCACCAGCCTGCAACTGGCCGACATCGAGGCCTTGGCCACCCTGTCCCACGACAGCACCGCCTCCAGCGCCGAGCTGACCCTGTTGCTGGATGACATCCATGCGCCGCTGAGTCAATTATCCGACGCGCTGACCCACAGCCACTTCAGCCACGCCGAAGTCCCCCGGCAACTGATCACCATGCAGCCGTGAAATACACCATCACTCACAGCACGGCCTACCAATACCGCAGCGGGGTCGCCCTGTGCCATAACGAGGCGCGGTTACTCCCTCGGGAAACATCCTGGCAACTCTGCCATCCCAGCCGCGTTGTCATCCAACCCCGGCCGGCGTTGTCCGCCGAGCGGCTGGATTTCTTCGGCAATCGGGTGCTGTACTTCGCTGTTCAGGACGTGCATCAGCGGTTGGAAGTCAAAGTCGTCACTGAAATCCAGGTCTTGGGCCAGCGACCGTTCGCCGAGTCCAGCGCTTCGCCCCCCTGGGAGCAGGCGCGCCGCCTGTTACGGGAGGATCCGGATCCGGAAATCATCGAGGCTCGGCTGTTCGAAATGGATTCACGCTTTGTCAGCCAGGCGCCGGGTTTCCGGGAGTACGCCGAACCCAGTTTCCCCCCCGACCGGCCATTGCTGGAAGCGGTCGCGGACCTGAGCCGGCGGATCTACCAGGAATTCACCTACGACCCGCATTTCACCACGATCGCCACGCCCCTGGATGAGGTGTTGAGCGAGCGGCGCGGCGTCTGTCAGGATTTCGCCCATCTGGGGATTGCCTGCCTGCGCGCGATGGGGTTGGCGGCGCGTTACGTCAGCGGTTACCTGGAAACCCTGCCGCCACCGGGCCAGCCCCGTCTGATCGGCGCCGACGCCTCACACGCCTGGCTGGCAGTGTACGTACCGGGCGCCGGTTGGGCCGAGTTCGACCCCACTAACGACTGCATGCCCGGTGAGAAACACATCACGCTGGCCTGGGGCCGGGATTACGGGGATGTCGCGCCCCTTACGGGCGTCATGACCGGTGGCGGCTCGCACACGCTGGAAGTGTCGGTGGACGTGGCGCCGGAGAAAGCCGTGGAACCGGAACCGGCGACTCCATAGGCATTCGCTCTCCTCACCCAAAATAGGGCCGATTTTCCGCGCCATGTGGAGCCGGTGAGCAACGCATCTGAATTCATGGCCTTGATCATCGTTCCGGCCACACTCGGGGATTTTAGCCACGGAAGAACACGGAAGACACTGAAAAAGAAAAATCTTCCGTGTTCTTCCGTGGCCAAAGGCCGGAATGATGGGCGACGCCGGCAAATCCATCTGACCAGCGCCGGGTGGCATCGGGCCAGCGCCGCCGAACTGGTGCTGTTCAACGGGCTGTGGGCGGGACTAAACGGCGCGCTAGTGCTCTAACCGGCTGAATTGATGGATTGATGTAGGGTGGATAAGGCGCTTGCGCCGCATCCACCAACAAACCGGCAAGAATGAATTATCAAACGGGCGGACGGGTACGGATCATGAGGGGCAAGATGTTATGCTGACCCAAGATGACCCCGATACAGCGTGAGGAGACCTCCATCCCATGAGTACTTTCCAACTCGGTTCCCACTTCCTCGGCGACCGCCAGTGCGCCTTCACCCTGTGGGCGCCGTTGCTGAAGCAGGCGGCGGTGCGTCTGGTCGCGCCCGAAGAGCGCCTGATTCCGATGGTCCGGGACGAGCGAGGCTACTGGCATGCCACCGTCACCGGCATCGACCCCGGCGCGCTCTATTTTTACCAGTGGGACGGCGAGACCGACCGGCCCGATCCCGCTTCCCACAGTCAACCGCAAGGCGTGCATGGCCCATCGCGGATGGTGGATCACGCCTTCGCCTGGAACGACGCCGGCTGGCGACCGCCGCTGCTGGAACAATGGGTGATGTACGAACTGCACGTCGGGACCTTCACCCCCGAAGGCTCCTTCGACGCCATCATTCCCCGCCTGCCGGAACTGCGCGAACTGGGCGTCACCGCGCTGGAACTGCTGCCGGTCGCTCAGTTCCCCGGCGACCGCAACTGGGGCTACGACGGGGTCTATCTTTACGCCGCACAGGAGTCTTACGGCGGGGTCGATGGCCTGAAGCGGCTGGTGGACGCCTGCCATCGCGCAGGTCTGGCGGTGATCGTGGACGTGGTCTACAACCACCTGGGTCCCGAGGGCAACTACCTGTGGGGACTGGGCGCCTATTTCACCCACCAGTACCGCACCCCCTGGGGCGACGCCGTCAATTACGACGGCCCGCACAGCCCCGGCGTGCGCGAATACGTGGCCGAGAATGTCCGCTACTGGTTCGAAACCTGCCACTGCGACGCCCTGCGACTGGACGCGGTCCACGCCATTTACGACTTCGGCGCCCGCCACATCCTGGCGGAACTGGCCGAAACCGCCGCCGCGTGCGGGCGGCATCTGGGGCGGCCCTGCCATCTCATCGCCGAAAGCGATCTCAACGATCCCCGCCTCGTTCGGCCCCCGGCCGTCGGCGGTTACGGGCTGGACGCCCAGTGGAGCGACGATTTCCACCATGCCCTGCACACGGTGCTGACCGGGGAGCGGCATGGGTACTACGAGGATTTCGGCACGCTCGAGCAACTGGCGCACGCCTACCGCCGGCCTTACGTCTACGCCTGGGATTATTCCAGGCATCGCCAGCGCTTCCACGGCGATGACCCCAGTGATTGCCCGGCGTCCCGCTTCGTGGTGTGCGGCCAGAATCACGACCAGGTCGGCAACCGGGCGCTGGGCGAGCGGTTCTCCACGCTGCTGCCGTTCCCGGCGCTGAAACTGGCGGCGGCGGCGGTGCTGCTGTCGCCCTACATTCCGCTGCTGTTCATGGG
>JAWOHQ010000015.1:0-6889 GCA_046485105.1 Candidatus Competibacteraceae bacterium
GGACGCAGTCGCCGTCGCGAACGCCTGGCCGACCGCCCCGCGCACATAATCGGCGATATCGGCCATGAAGTGATCCAGATCCGCCTCGCCGCGCTGGACGCGCTTCAAATGCGCTTCCCATTCTCCGGTCATGGCCGGACTCTTAATCGGCGGTTGCACGATCTGGATCAGGCGGATGCCGCGCTCGGTGGCGTTCAGCGCCTTGCCGTCGCGGGTCAGATACTGGCGCTTGAGCAGGGTTTCGATGGTCTCGGCGCGGGTGGCCGGCGTGCCCAAGCCGCGGTCTTTCAGCGCCGCCGACAGTTCTTTGTCCTCCAGATGCCGCCCGGCGGTTTCCATCGCGGTCAACAGGGTGGCCTCGGTCAGGCGCGGCGGCGGTCGGGTTTGCTTGGCCACGGCGCGGGCGTCCAGGACCTGTTGCGGCTGGCCGACCGTCAGGCCGGGCGGCAGATTTTGGCTGACCTCTTCTTCGTCCGATTCGGGAGAAGCTTTGGTTTTGCGTTTGCCGCCGACTTTTCCGGCCGGCCGATCCGCGCCCACCTCCAACACTTTCCAGCCGACCTGTTCCACCTGCACGCCACTGCTGTAATAGCGGTCGATCGAGGTCGCGCCGTCCGCTTCCGAAGCGGTGATCGCGGTGATCAGAGTCGTGACGGCCCAGATATGGTCGGGATGCCAGGCCATGAGCAAGCGGCGGCAGACCAGGTCGTAAATTTTCTTCTCGTCGGCGCTCAGGGTCCGGGCGGGAACCGGCGTCGGGATGATGGCGTGATGGTCGCTGACCTTGGCGTCGTCCACAAAGCGCGCGCCCAGCGGGCGCTGGCCGGCATCCGCCGCCAGCCGGTCGCGGTACGGCTCCTGAATCGCCGCAACCACCGCGCCCAGGGTCGCCGCGACCGAGGCGGACAAATGACGGCTGTCGGTGCGGGGATAGCTGATCAGTTTGTGCTGTTCGTAGAGTTTCTGGGCGAGGTCCAGGGTGGTTTGGGCGCTGAAGCCGTAGAGCCGGTTGGCGTGGCGCTGCAATTCGGTCAGGTCGTACAACAGCGGCGGCGGCGCGCGCCGGGTCTCGGCGGAACGGGACTCGATGACGGCCGTTCCACTTCGGGCGCGGGCGACGATGCGCGCGGCCTCCTCTCCGTCGGCGGGCAGGCGGCGGGCCTTGGCATCGCTCGGCCGCTCGCCGCGAAACCAGACCCCTTGATAGCGGGCCGCCTCCTCGCCTTCCCCCTCTTCCGCTCGTTCCGGGGCAAGGGAAAGAGCGGTCCCCGACTCTCCCTGACTCTCCTCGCCCCTTGCGAGAGAGGAATCAGGGTTAGTGAGATCGGTCAGCGGCGTAAAAGTCGCCACCACCTCCCGATAATCCTCCGGCACGAAGGCGCGGATGGCCAAATCGCGCTCCACCACCAACGCCAGGGTCGGGGTCTGCACCCGCCCGACCGACAAGACGTCCTCGCCGGGCGTCCCGCAGGCCAGGGTATAGGCCCGCGACAGATTCATGCCGACCAGCCAGTCGGCCCGACTGCGACCCCTTGCGGCGGCGGCCAGCGGCTCGAACTCCCGTCCGTCGCGCAAGGTTTGGAAGCCCTGGCGGATGGCGTCCGGCGTCAGGGAGGAAATCCACAGCCGGCTGATCGGCTTGCGACAGATGGCGGCCTCATACAGATAGCGGAAGATCAACTCACCCTCACGACCGGCGTCGGTGGCGCAAACCACCCGGTCGATAGCGGCGTCGGTGAGAATCCGGCGCACCACCTCGAACTGCTCGCGGGTCGCGTCGCTGACGATCAGCGGCCAACGTTCGGGCAGCATGGGCAACAACTCGCGCCGCCAGCGCTTCCAGTCGGGGTTGATTTCGTGCGGTTCGGCCAGCCGCGCCAGATGGCCGATGGCCCAGGTGACCACGTAGCCGTTGCCGTGCAGATAGCCCGCGCCGCGCCCGCTCGCGCCCAACACCTTGGCGATGTCGCGGGCGACGGCGGGCTTTTCGGCGACGACGGCGATGGTCATGATGTTTGAGTGAGTATCGCTGCTTGCTCGGCTTGCCATTCCCTTCGCAAAGCCTCCGCGGTCCGGCGGATTCGCTCCAATACCACGGACGCCTCGGGAGTTTCGGGGGCGGTATCCGGCCCCAGCGGTTCGATGCCCAGATGGTCGAGCTTATCAAAGACCGGCGCCATGGCGGCGTCGGGGTCGCGGAAAAAGAGGCTGCCGCGAATGCGCGCAAAAGTCCAGCCGAGCCGCTCCAGAATCGCTTGACGTTCGAGGTCGTGTTGAAGCTGCTCGTGGGTGTGCCACCGCTCCCCGTCGCACTCGACAGCCAGGCGCCGCCTCTGATGACCTTCTACGACGAGATCGATTCGATAGGCACCCACCGGGTATTGAGTCCGTACCCGGTGACCGGCGGCAACCAGGCGTTGCAGAACGAGTCGTTCAAAGATGGAGTCGGTCTGTTGCTGCTGGATCGAGAGCGACAGCGCTTGCGGATCGCGGGCGTGTTCGATCAGCCGTCGTCGCAGATCGCCGGGTTGAAGGTGTAACTCGGGGTCGAGAGAATGCACCACCCAGAGTTGGTTGCGCGCGCGACTAGCAGCGACGTTGTAGCGCTTTTTGTAGAGGTCGCGCGGGCCAGCGCCGCGTTTGGTCAGCACGCCTTCGTTCGGTGGACTGTCCACCATTGAGAGAAAAATCACATCGCGTTCGTCACCCTGGAATTGTGGGGCGTTGCCACACAACAGACGATGCCGGGCGAAGAGTTCAGGCGGAACTCGTTGCCGGAGCAGTTGTTCGATCAACAGCGCTTGCTCGTCACCCAACAGCGAGATCACGCCAAAGCTCGTGGCTTCACCCCGTTCGTTGCAGGCATACGCTGGATCATGAAGGCACGCCACCAGGAGAGTGGTAATGGTGTGCGCTTCCTCCTCATTGGTTTTGCCTCTTTGGGAGCGGCTACCGGAAGTGTGATGTTCGACTACTGCCGGGTGCAACGCCGTCGCAAAAGGTTCGCGCAAGGGGCGAATCTGGTTGTGGTAGGACAGGGCGTTGCTGAACTGGATGATATCCGGCACGCAACGGAAATGTTCGCTCAGCGCGATTCGACCACCAAATGCCGCCTCGGCAAGATCATAAATCGAAGTTTGGCCGTCAAATAAATGGCTGAGGGGAATACCTTGGAGATCGGTGGCGATGAGCTGTTGTACGCTGCTGATCGTTTGCCCGACCGCATCGGGCGTGACCTGCTCCTTGTCGCCGACCACGACCAGTTCCGCTCCGAGATAAATCGCCGCCAGCGCGGTGACGTCGCTTTGGCTAGCTTCATCGATGATCACTACATCGAAGCGAGTGGTGCGCGGATCGAAACTCTCATAGACCCGATACAGCGGCATGATCCATACGGGGACGGCCCGCCGCGCTTTACTCAACAGGTGGCGGGCCTGTTGGCGCAATTCCGGAGCGCGCTGGCCCGTCCCTTTGCCAATCTTGCGGATCGTCAGGACATACCCCTGCAGCGCCTGCTGTTCTTCCAGTTGGGTACGGTCCCGCTGGGCTGCCCAAGTCTCAGCTTCGATGATTTGCGCGGCGATCCCGCGCAACTGGAGCTCGGCTCGGTCGAGGCGCGTTTGCAAATCAATCGTGGATAACGCCGCGCGAAGCTCCAGCGCCTCATGCCATTGCCGCCAGCGCCAAGCCGCCGCCGGATTGCCGGGGGGCTGATCCGCGTCATGGGGTGGACGGCGTTGGGCGATGGCTTGCGCCCAAACGAGCGCGACCGGTTTCAAGCGCTCCAATAGCGACCGGCGCTTCTGGTGGAGGTCGCGCAGCCCCTCCAACCGGGCCAAAACATCATAGGTTTGGTCATACCGATCCGCTTCCCAGTGCTGCTGGGCATACAACAAGATTCGGGCTAATTCACTCTGGGGAAACCCTGTCAGACAGGTTCGCTGCTCGGTCAAGGTCGCCGCCAGTTCCGCTTGCCAGAGCCGCGCCGCTTGCGCCTCCACGACCTCGGCCAGCCCATAGTGAGCGGCGCGTTGAATGCGGGTCAATTCACCATGATCCCCCGGTACCGGCGGATGCTCGGCCAGCCAGACTTCCCACCGAAACCCAGCCTGGCGTAACTTGTCGAGCAGAGGTTCCCACACTTCGGTTCGCCAGATCAGGCGCTTGCGAATCTCGGGGATGTAGCTCTGGGCCGTGCGCTCCGGCCGGTTACTCAGGCTCTCTACCGTAGGTCCATCCAGACCGCCGACGGTCCGGTGCCAGCGAGCGGTAAAGCGTTGCCGGTTTTCCTGGAGTTGCGCAAGGGCGGATAAGGCGCGAAATTCGTCCAGGGTCTGCGGTGATCGGTTCTCGACCCGGCACCCTTCGATCAGGCGATGCCAGGCCCGCTTGGTGAGTTTGGTGGCGATGCCGAGCTTGCCACCGCGTTCCAAATGCACGATCACCTCCCCCAGCGTGGCCACAATTTCAGCAGCAGACGGTTCAGGGGGGAGCTCCGGGCCGTGCGCGGCGATCAGGCGTTGCGCGGTAGCTGCTTCAGCCGCCAGGGTTTCAATGGCTTCGATCAAATCCTGCCAAGTTTGCACCAAATCGCCGCCTATCCAGCCGGCGAACAGTACTTCCCGCAACCACGGTTGCGTTTCGTCCAGCATGGCCGTGGCTGCTTGGATACGCTGATAAATCTGGCGGAGCGCTGATACCCCGGATTGAATTGGACTCGCCTCGATCCAAAACTGCGGACGATGGGTTTGGGCGCGTTGCTCGGTTCGGGTCTGTTCGGCCGCCAGCCGGCGAAAATCACCTGGCGTGATCAGGTTATTCATGGCGGGCTGGGACTGCGCTAATTGAGCTTCGTCCGCTAGCGAGAGCAGCGGATGCGCTGCGTACAACTCGTGGACTTCAAGGTCGGTCAACGGACACAGGAAACCCGGGGTCAACGGGCCGGGAATCCACCCATCATGGGCGGCGTTCTCCCGCACCTGTTTGGCGGCGTCGATAGGCCGAATGCCTTCGCCGCCGACGATGATTTCCTCAACTTCGCTGTAGCGCGCGTCGCGAATCTGCCGGCGGAGAATGTCGGCCTCGTTAAGGAGTTGGTCGCGCTGTTGGCGCAGATTGCACGCCTGACGACGCAACTCGGTAGCATCGGAGCGCGAGAGCCGGTCAGCAATTATCTGCGCGGCTCGGGCAAGCTGGGTTTGGCTCTCGGCATCGCTGTCCAGCACGCTGAGGCACAATGGCTGGAGGGCGACATCCACTTGGTCGCGTAACACGCGCAGCGCCTTGGTGGTGTGGGCTGTCACCAGGACGGTTTTGCCTTGGGCGAGCAGATGGCCGAGCAGGTTGGCGATGGTGTGAGTTTTTCCGGTACCTGGAGGGCCTTGCACCAGAACCCCCCGCGCGCTGGCCAGTCGTTCGGCGATAGCATATTGCTCGGCATTAGCAGGCTTACTGAACAGGATATCGGGCGCGGGAGCGCTGGCAGGCACAGCGGGCGGGTCGCGCCGGTCGATGCCGATAATCCGCTCCAAGCCTTCGGGAAAAGTGCCGCCCCCCTCTTCAAGATGCTGCGCCAGAAGGTCGAGAGTCGTACTGAGGCCGGCGGTACGCGGGCGCAGGAAAAGAACGGGCGCACGCCAGAGACAAGGAGCCGCAGCGGGGGGTGATTCCGGTTCCTGATCGAAATACTCGCCTTGGCTGAATAATCCCTGCACGAGGCGTTGGAGGAATCTCTGGGTGCTGACGCCGCCCAAAGGCTCAATCGGCTGCATATCCAGTTCGGCATCGAATTGGGCGATCAGGCGTCCTTCGATGTCGGGGATGGAACGTAACAGGGGGCGGTGCAGCTCGACTTTTTCGGCGCTGGCGTTAAAGCAAAACTCCGGCCCGGCGGGATCGAAATCCAGACTGAGGCGCTGCATCAATACCGGATGGCGTATCGACTGCTCGGGGATATGGAGTATCCCGTCAGCCAGCATCAGTTCGACGCGGTCGCCCTGGCGTTGCAGGTCGGACCACAGCGCACGAACCGCTTCGAAGAGTTTGCGCGCCTCAACCGCAGGACGCTCAGCGGCTTCCCATTTGGCGCGTTCGGCGCTCCAGTATTCGAGCGCGGAAACCCGATTGGGATCTTGCGCAAACTCTATCGTCAGCGTTTGTTGTTGTTTGTTTTGGACGTTTCGCGCCGGTAATACCTCGACTTTTCTATCGACGGTCTCCCAACCGGGCTTGAGCCAATGGCTCAATATCTCTGGCGGTTTGGGACAGGGGGTCAGGGATGCTCGGCGAATGCGGATGAGGGGTTCCGGGTCGCCATCAGGGGCGTCCGGTTCCTGGTCGTCGAGCGCATCGCCCCGTCCAATATGGATATAGGGATGCTTGGGCCAAGCATCGAGCCAGAACCTGTTTTGCAGGCCGGACAAGTCTTTTGCTACTGGATTGCGTAGTTCGCTCATTCCCTTGAGAAATTTGAAAACCTGCGTGAGGCGGCCTCGTGCAATTTGTTCTGCGTTTCCCATAATCGCATTGTCTCGCATATCGGGCATGGATATTCCCTGTATTCCGATTAATATCTTTTTAAACAGTATGTTACCATAATCCGGCAACCATATTGTTCTAAATTTTGGCAAAAAAGAGAGCTTTTAAATCATGACTCAAGTGAATCTCGAACATCGGTTTGGCGGGGCTTGGACCGAGATCAAGTTAAAGCTCTTGCGGGGCTACCTGCATTTCTACACACAAGCACTCAAGAACAAGCCTTTCAAGAACAAACCCTTCAAGCTTCTGTACATCGACGCTTTTGCCGGCACGGGAGACCGCACGGTCAGTGGCAATCAATCAAGCTTATTTTTCAGCGAACGCAGTTTGAAGGGATCAGCGCGCATCGCGT
>JAWOHQ010000047.1:0-4125 GCA_046485105.1 Candidatus Competibacteraceae bacterium
TCCACCGCCTCACCGCTCCGGGAATCGAATTCAACTAATTGGTTTTCTTGATTTTTCTGACGATCTCGGGTCGTCTTCTGGCCCTTGACTTGAATCGCATCGTCCATTAAAAGAATCTCTTTTTCCGTCGCCTCATACAGGTTCACTGGTTGATTGATCGGGGGCAATTTCTTGGTCGCATCGCCCAGTATACCCCGAGTCTCCGCCGTCAGTGCCCGACTGACTTCCAACGCTTTTCCGACCACTAACTGGTGAATCTTTTGGTCGCTAATTTGCGGGCTACCGGCCAGTTTTCTGATTAATTCTTCATTCTCTTCATAACTGAGCCGATTACTGTAATAGCCCGCAAACTCTTTGAGAGGGTCGCTGAAATAACCCGCTTGAAACTGGTGGGTTAACTCAAAATAATCGACTGGTCGTGAATGGCCATCCTCCGCAACGATCAACCGTTGCACCTTAAACTCAAAATCACCGTCGAGAGTCTTAATCGTCACCGGATTCTTCCCATTTCGCGTTAATTGCCCGTTTTTTTTATAAAAGTATTCTGGGCATTCTTTAACAGATCCGCTTTTAGATCCGGTAACGCGCTATTTTTTAATGTGCCGACGGCCGTTTCGATGGCATTAAAGCTTTCATTACCTAAGTCTAACGAATAGATTCTCCTCGCTTGACTCTCTATGAGGTTGCCATGATCATCTCGGAGCGTGATTTCTACCATTGTCATATCAACAACCTCTTAATTCAAAGGAAGATTAAAGATGTATGTTTTTTCTGAATATAGCATACTTTATTTATCACTGGAAAATTTACAGGAAGATTTGTGATCCACTTCTCCACTGCATCTTGCTCGGGGTCGGTCTCGGCCAGCAGTATTGGCGGCTTGTATTCAAAAAAACTCGCGGTTGAAGTTGACCTCGTAGCCCACCTTGCCGATGCCGCCTTGCTCGTCCAGAGTTTCGCGGTCGATCTAGGCGTCATTCACATAGATAGGGGCGCACTTCGCGTAGCACGTAGCTGACGAGGTCCTGCTCGAGGGGGTGGAGCAGAAAGAGCAGCGCGCCGTCGTTGACCCGGGGCCGCTTGCCGCGGTAGCCGCGAAAGTGGGGGCAGCGGTCGATCTCCTTATTCCATTTCCAATTCTATAGTGAAGCTATAATCCAGGGCCAAGCGACGATGGAATGGACGCGTTGGCCTTGTTCATAAGCCCGGCCAGGGCCCAGCGTAGCGCTGGGGGATGGGTGCGTGGGGGTTTGGCAGGATCCCCGAAATTTCCTACCCTTGGAAGTGCTAACTTACCGAGGGTTGGGAAAGATGTTCGAAGATCCTGCCAAGACAGACTTTAGACCCGGCGGTCGCGCGGCGCCACCCGGGGAGGCGAAGACCGGCTCGGTGAGGACGCGGCCCACGCGCTTGGAGCGCGCCGCATTGGTGGGGATCGCCGAGACGCGGCGGGCGGCGGGGGCGACGCACCGCGCGGTCGCCGCCGAGCTGGGTGTGGCGCGCAGCACGCTGCAGGGGTGGTGCCGGGAGGGCCCACGGGGCGATCCCCCGACGGCGTTGGCGGCGTTTGTCCGCACCCCGGACGGGGTGTCCTGGTTGCATCGGTTAGTGCTGGCGGCGCACTTGATCATCACGTTGCGCGCGGCGGGTGGCACCCGTCTGGTGAGCGAGTTTTTGGAGTTGAGCGGCTTGTCGGCGTTCGTGGGCAGCAGTGATGGCGCGCAGCATGGTCTCAATGCGGCCCTGGAGGCGGCGCTGGTGGCGGTCGCCGCGGAGCAACGCGCGGCGCTGGCTTCGGGCATGGCGCCGCGGCAGATCACGGTCTGCGAAGACGAAACCTTCCATCCGGGGATCTGTTTGGTGGCCATCGAGCCGGTGTCGAACTTCATTCTCTTGGAGCAGTACGCGACGGATCGCACCGCCGACGAGGCCAAGGCGCTGCGCCATCATGCCGAGGTGGATCTCGCCGCGCACCATTCTCCGGACCTGTTCCACGGACAACAGGAGGTGTCGAAAGCCACCGGCCTGGCGCTGGCCCGTGACGTGCGCCACGCCGAGGCCGGCGTGGCCGCCGCGCAAGCACAGTGGGAGGTCGAGCGGGCGGCGCCGCAGGCGTTCGAGGCGCGCAGGCCGCGTCCGCTCCGACGCCCGCCGGCCTGCGCGGCGCGGATAGACGCGGCCCCGAGCGGGTTGGCGCAGGCCGACGTCGATCTCGCCCAAGCGCAGGCGCGTCAGCGGGAGGCGGGTGAGCTGATCCGCGAACTCGGTGTGTTGTATCACCCGTATGCGTTGGAGACCGGACAGACGCAGACCGTGGCGCACGTCGCTGCGCGCTTCGCGTCGGTGTGGGAGCGCCTGCATGCACTCGCCGAGGCCGCCGACCTGCCGAACCGCGCCCGCGAACGTCTCGCTAAGGCCGAGCGCCTGACGGTGCAGTGGTTGGCCACCCTGACCTTCTTTTTCGCCACCGTCGCGGCCAAGGTCGAGGCCCTCGCGTTGCCGCCCCCGCTCGAAACGGCGGTCCTCGCGCAGCTGGTTCCGGCCCTCTACCTCGAGCGCGCCGCCGCACGCAGCGCCAACGCCGAGACCCGACACCGCGTGCGGGCCACGAGCACCCGTCTGCTCGACCCGCTGCGTCAATCCACGCATCCGCTGCAGACCCTCGAACCCGGTCTCCTGGCACAAGTCGAACACGTGGCCGGCGCGTGCGCCGATCTGTTTCAACGCAGCAGCTCCTGTGTTGAAGGGCGCAACGGCCAACTATCGCTGCATCATCACGGCCGTCACCGCTTGAGCGACCGCAAGCTCACCGCGCTGACCGCCGTGCATAACTTTCATCTGCGCCGCACCGATGGCACGACCGCCGCCGAACGCTTCTTCGGCCACGCGCCCGAACCCCTGTTCGAGCAAGCGATCCAGCGCGTGCCCTTGCCACCGCGACCGCGGCGAGGGAGACCCCGTCCGCCAAAGACCCCCTATCTCATGCCAGCCGCAGCCTGAATGCAGTGGCCAGGATTATGAACAAGGCCTGCTCGGCAAACAGGCTGCCGTTGACATAGGGGAACGCTTTTAGCTGCTCGTCCTGATTTTTCAGCCGTTGTTCTTCCGGCGTGTTGAGAACCTGAAACAGGGCGGCTAGCCAGTGGGCCAGGTCCGAACCGTCTTCGGCGGTGCGCTGTTCGATGAGGTCTTGAAACAGGCGGCGGCCAAAGATGCTCGTATCCTCGGCAAACAGGCAAAACAAGAGGCGGACTAGATAAACCTCCAACTGGTGGCCTTCGTAGCCGATGGCCTTGAGTTGGTCATGCAGTTTGCCCATGCGCTCGGCGGCCTTGATATTGACCGGGTCCTGTTCCTTATAGGCCGTGGTCTGATATCCGGCGATAAAACCGAAGCGCCGGATATTCTGGTACAGGTCTTCAAGGGGAAACTCGTGCTGGGTGTTTTCCTCCAGATCGTACAGGCGGAAACGGGCAAAATCGGACACGATGAGGTAGCGGGGTAGATCGCGGTCCTTGAGGCCGGGGAAATAATCCGTGGCCTGTCCGTAAGCCCGATCGAGGCTCTTGCCGCGTGATTTGTGTTCGACCAGCAGGATGCCTTTCCAGAGTAAATCAATATACCCGTCCTTGCCGTCCAGCTTTTTGACCTTGGTTTCGAAGGTCGCCACTCGCCGCCGCGACACCCCGAAGATGTTGAAAAACTCATCCCAAAAGGTCTTGGCTTCGGAGTGCTCGGAAGATTCCTTGCCCCACTCCTTCGAGAACTTCAGGGCACGGTCTTTGATTTCGTTCCATGACAGGGGCATAAATCCACCTTTGAACGGGGGGCGAGTTACGGTAATACAAGGCCGAATCAATCAGCTTGGCGCGGGTGTCGGCTGCGCTGAGACTCATGGCGGCCCCCCGGAGGGCGGCTTGACCTTCACCGCCCAAGCGTCGGGCGGGAGGTTCAGGGCCTCGACGATGCGCTGACAGCAGCGATGAATGCTGGCGGCGCCCAGGTTGGTTTCGATGTAATAGCAGTCGAGGAGCGGTTTCGGCGCGCGAAACCCCTGCGGGCTGGTGGCGAGGTAGCTGGGGAAGCGATCCGGCAACTGGGCAAACGGGGCCGGATGGGCCTGGG
>JAWOHQ010000086.1:0-6892 GCA_046485105.1 Candidatus Competibacteraceae bacterium
TTTGGGCTTCCATAGGATCGCGCCTGAATCTGCGGTTTCCGCGAGGCACCGCACATTCGGACCCGAATGCGAATGTTCTTTTAGGGAGTCAACCATGAAATTTGCAGGCGCCCGAGGCAGTACGCGAGCACCGTTGGCCCAGGATCGACGCCGCCTGGTTCGCGTTCCGGTCGCCCGGTGACAAGCGGTCCAGGGTCGCCCAGATCAGACTTTGCACCGAATCGGGGACGCGCTCGTCTCCGGCTTGGGCGGCGCGCAGCAGTTGCTCCAGAAACAACGGATTGCCACCGGCGCGTTCGACGCAACGCGCGCGCAGTTCGGCGTCCAGGTCGCCAAATTGCCGGGTCAATTCCAGCGCCTCCTCGGGGCGCAGGGGGCCGAGATCCAGCGTGAGCAAGGCAGCGCCGTGCATGGCGCCGCGCCAGGCCGGGTCCAGAGGCTCGCCCTCCAGACGCGAGGTCATGGCCAGCACGACCGGACTGTCCTGGGTAGCGGCGGCGAGACGCGCCAGCAAATCCAGCGTGGCGGCGTCGGCCCAGTGGATGTCCTCCGCGATCAGCAGCCGGGGTTGCCGCGTAGCCATGGCGGTCGCCAGCCGGCCGATCGTGGCCTGTTTGCCGTGGTGACGGGCTTCATGCCGCATGGCGTCGTATTCGGAGCGCCGGCCGGCCGGTTGCGGCAAGCCGAGCAGATCGTTGAGGAAAACGGTCTGGGTGCTTTCGATGATTCCCTGCGCGAGAATTTGCGCCACCGCAGCTTGCGCCTGCTCGGTAGTCGCGCCGAGGGGAAGATCGAGCATACCGAGCAGCAAGGGAGCCAGGGCATCCTGGTCGGTAGTGGCGCCGAAGTCGAGAATCGCCGTCCGATGGCAGGCAAAACCATGCGTTCTGGCCAGGGCCGTGCATTCCTCGACCAGGCGGGTCTTGCCGATACCGGCGTCGCCGCGCACCAGCGCCACTTGACCACAGCCGGTCTCGCAGCAGGTTTCCAGGACGCTGGCGAACTGCCGGAGCGGCGCCCGCCGGCCGATGAAGGCCGACTGCTCGAAGCGTGGTTCCGCGCGCAGGGTCAGGAGTCGCCAGACGCGCGGCGCATTCGACAACGGGAGCGCCTCGGCCGTCGCTTTTTCCCGCAAGCTGGCGTAAACCGCGTCGGATACCAACGTCTCCGCCAGACTGGCTCGGACGCACAACGCGTCCGCCGTTCGCACGGCGTCGCCCGTCACCAGATAACCGTATGCATCGCCAGCCGGCCATCGGCTGACCAGCACCGGACCGCTGGCGATGCCGATGCGCATCGGTGGCGGGCGTTGCAACGGATCGGCGTCGACCTCGGCCTGTTGGAGGGCCAGCGCGGCGCGAACCGCCCGTTCCGCGTCGTTGCCGTGCGCTTGGGGAATACCGAAGACGGCCATCACCATAGCGGACGCCTGAGAGACCAGACCGCCGCCGAAACGAACGCTGATTGCCTGGACCCGCTTCAGCAGATCCTGTTGGGTGGCGTGACGTTCCTCCAGGTCGAGAGACTCAGCGACTTCATCCTCGGCCATCCGCGCGATCAGGACGCTGGCTTGGCGCAACTCGGCTGCTTCCGGCGGGTTGCCCGGCGCTGATTGGGTCTCTAGCCGAGCGGCGGTGGGCGCGAAAAACTCTTCCGGTTCTTCTTGCAACTGTTCGCACCCCCCACCTCGACTCTCCCCTGCAAGGAGGGAGGGCGCAGACGTGGCGGCGCGCCGTTGCTGGAGGAGGTCGCGATACAGCGCCTCGGTTTGCGGTTCGGGTTCGACGCCCAGTTCGCGGTGCAGCACGGCACGGCAAGTCTGGTACTGTTTGAGCGCCGCGCCGTGGCGTCCCAGGCGGGCGTACAACGTCATCAGCGCGCGGTGGGCGGACTCGCGCAGTGGGTCCCAGGACACCAGCCGCAGCGCCAGGCCGATGGCGCTTTCCCCCGGTTTATCGGCGAGCTGTCGGGCCAGCAGAGTTTCCACCGCCGAAATCGCGCGCTCCCGCAGCTGGCCACGCCGCTCCATCAGCCAGTCCTCGAAGCTACTGGATCCGGGGTTGAAGCCTTCCAGCAACTCGCCCTGGTATAGCACCACGGCCTGTTCGAGCGCCTCGGGCGTACCCGTCTCCAGCCGCCGTTCGAAGTCCAGCACGTCGACCTCGACTGTCTGCGGCGGGATGGTCAGGGCGTCGTCATCGGCCGCGATGACGTGCATCGACCGGGGAAACGCCTTGCGCAGGCAGACCAGGGCTTGGCGCAGGCTGTGGCGCGCCTGCCCCTCGCCGCTATCCTCCCAGAGCAGCGCCGCGAGCTTGTCGCGAGGATGAGACTGGCCGGGATGCAGGGCCAGATACGCGAGCAGCGCCTTGGCCTTTTTGACGGGAATAGCGACGGTGGCGCCGGTCGGGGAACGCGCCTGGAAACCGCCGAGCAGCGCCAGTTGTAGAAGAGCCATACCGCCTCCGCCGAGCTGTGTCTCTGAACGCAGGAAGATTTTTAAAGTTTATCGGCTTTGACACGATTTTGACGTTCGCTTGCACGGTTCCCTGACGCCGCCTACTTAATATGTCCCCCAAGCCGCTGGATCGATCCACGGCGACCGCCTGAACCCAATCATGTTTTGTGAGGAGGACACCCCATGTACCGCGATGCCCGAGACGTCACCGTATCCTGCAACAATCGCCAAGCCCTCGATCTGTACGAGACAGCCCTATTGCAATACCACTCCTACGTGGGCGATCCGATCGCCACCATCGACCAGGCGCTGGCGGAAGCGCCGGATTTTGTCCTGGGCCATGCCTTCCGCGCCGGCGCGCTGATGATGTTCGGCGAACAACGTTTCGTGCCGGAAGCGCGCGCCAGCGTGGCGGCGGCGGAAACCTGGTCCGGTCGGGCCAACGACCGCGAACGCGGCCTGACGCAGGCGGCGCGCCGGTTGGTGGACGGCGACTGGGACGGGGCCTGCCGGGCCTACGATCGAGTGCTGGTGGATCATCCCCGTGATGCCTTCGCCGTGCAAACCGCCCATCTGCTGGATTTCTACCGGGGCGACGCCCTCAATCTGCGCAACCGGATTTCGCGGGTGCTGCCGCACTGGAGCGCCAGTGTGCCCAGTTACTCCTACATTCTCGGCATGCACGCCTTCGGTCTGGAGGAGTGCAATCAATACGCGGATGCCGAAGCGACCGGCCGCCAGGCGTTGGCCCTGCAACCCAAGGACGGCTGGGCGGTGCATGCGGTGACCCATGTCATGGAAATGCAGGGTCGTATCGATGAGGGCATCGACTGGTTGGAATCGCGCGAGTCCGATTGGGCGCCGGAGAACGGCTTCGCTTTCCATAACTGGTGGCACTTGGCGCTGTATTACCTGGATCGGCAGCGGCACGAGCAGGTGCTGGCGTTGTACGACCGGCAAATCTTTCCGGAGCCGGCCGAATTCAGCCTGCAACTGGTGGACGCGACCGCGATGTTGTGGCGGCTGTATGTGCTAGGTGTCGACACCGGCGAACGCTTCCAGGCCGTCGCCGATCAGTGGGAAAAGAAGCTCGACATCGAGCGCGGCTTTTACGCCTTCAATGACGTTCACGCCCTCATGGCGTTTCTCGGCGCCGGGCGCGTGAGCGCGATCCGGCAGGTGCTTCAAGATTTGGAGGCTTCGGCGCGCGGGACGGGCGGTATTAACGTCATGATGGCGCGCGAAGTCGGTTTGCCGCTGGGTCGGGGCTTCCAGGCGTTCGCGTATGATCGTTATGCGGAGGCCATCGACCTAATCGCGCCGGTGCGCGATACCGCCCATCGCTTCGACGGCAGCCACGCGCAGCGCGATTTGATCGCGCTGACGCTGATCGAAGCGGCGATCCGTGCCGGACAACCCAACCTCGCCCGGCATTATATCGCCGAACGATTGGTGCATAAGCCGGCCAGCGCCCTAGGCTGGCGCTTGCTGGCGCGGACCGAGCGCGTGGAACCCGTCGTACCGGTCCCTCTGCGTAAGGCGGCTTGAGTGATCGCTCGTTTGTGATGCGGGGTGGAAATCTTGCCACCCCGATCCTGAGTTTTAAGGAAGCATGAATCCCAGCCTGAATCCCGTCACCGATACGGCCCGCTACGCCAAGTGCATCGAAGTGTCCCAGCGCATCCGCTGGGACATCGACCAGGACGTGATCCGCAATCGCCGCTTCGATCTGAACCAGCGGTTTCTACCGGACGGCTTGTCCCGGGTCGGCGAACTGGAGTTTCTCACGCCCGCCGAACGCCAGCTGCTCAGCCAGATCCAGGGCCGCACCTACGCCAACATGTTCGGTCTGGTCGAGCGCTTCATCGGCGCCAAGGTGCTGGAGGTCAGCCGCGATCACTGGCTGGGCGACCAAACCGCCCTGGAGGCCCTGGTCCGCTTCGGCGATGAAGAACTCAAGCATCAGGAACTGTTCCGGCGGCTGGAACGCATGGCGGCGGCGGGGATGCCGGACGGGTATGGCTTCCTGCCCCAGCCGAATGAAGTGGCCCACGCGGTGCTAGGCAAGTCCACCTGGGCGGTGCTGGCGCTGACCTGTCACATCGAACTGTTCACCCAGGCCCACTACCGCTCCAGCATCGCCCCCGAGACGCAGATCGATCCGTTGTGGAAGGACGTGTTCCTGTACCACTGGCGGGAGGAATCGCAGCACGCCATCCTCGATGAGCTGGAGTGGCGGCGGGAAGACGCCCGGTTGACCGCCGCGGAGCGGGACCAGGCGGTCGATGATCTGATCGACCTGGTGGCGGCGGTGGATGGCATCCTGAAAATCCAGGCGGCGGCCGACACTCACTACTTCCTGGCGGTCGCCGGGCGCGCCTTCGACGGCGACCAGGTGACGCGGCTGCAGGCGACGGTGCGGAAAGCCTACCGCTGGCAGTACATCGTTTCCGGCGTCCAGGACCCTCGATTCATCGGCATCCTGAGCGGGATGACCACCGAGGCGCAGCGGCAGCGCATCGGCGCGGCCTTGGCGCCGATCGTCGGCTGACGCCGCCCCAGCCTTCCACCCCATACCGATTTCTTGAGGAGCATCATCATGGCTGCCACTTGTCCCACTGGTTTTAATACCGACTCCCTGCGCGCCCAAGTGCGCGCCACCTACGAACGCGTCGCCCAGGCGCCGCACGGCGAGTTCCATTTCCATCGCGGCCCCGATTATGCGGTTCGCTACCTGAACTACGACCCGCACGAATTGGCCGCTCTGCCCGCGATCGCCACCCAGCGCTTCGCCGGGGTCGGCAATCCCTTGCGCATCGGCGAAATCCATCCCGGTCAGGTGGTGCTGGACCACGCCTGCGGCGCCGGCATGGACCTGCTGTTGGCCGCCCGGCGGGTCGGGCCGACCGGTAAGGTGATCGGCGTGGATATGACGCCGGGGATGCGTGAGTGCGCCCAGGCTGCCGCCGAACAAGCCGGCTTGGCGGACATCGTCGACATCCGCGCCGGCTTCTTCGAGCAGCTACCGGTGCCCGACGCCAGCGTGGATGTGGTGATTTCCAACGGCGTGATCAACCTGTCGCCGGACAAATCCCAAGTGTTTCGGGAAATCCACCGCGCGCTCAAGCTCGGTGGGCGGCTGTTCCTGGCCGATGTCGTGGTCCAGCGCGAGCTGACTCTCGAAGCCCGGGCTAACCCGGATTTATGGGCGGCGTGCATCGGCGGCGCGCTGGTGGAAGAGGAATTGCCGGAACTGGCCGCCGCCGCCGGCCTGCGTCAGGGCCGCGTGGTCCAGCGCTTCAACTGCTTCCATGGGACCAGCGCCGAGGTCAAGGTCGCCAAGGATCTGTTCGTCCAGGCCGTCAACTTCTTCGCCACCAAGTAACCCCCTGTTTGTCAAACATCGATTCCTTATTTTTTTAAGGAGAACATCATGAGCGCCAACACCATGAACACCTATGTGATCTTCCGCCGCAACGCCTGGCAAACGCCCCAGAATTTGTAAGAAGCCGCCGCCCGTTCGACCCAGGTCGGCAACGAGGAGATGTCCGATCAGGTCCGTTGGATCCGCAGCTATGTGGTCGCGGACACGACCGGCCAACTGGGCACCATGTGCATCTACCAGGCCATCGATCCCGACGCGCTCCGAGAGCACACCCAGCGCGCCGACTTGCCGGCGGACGAAGTCTTGCCGGTAGTCGATACGGTGATCGTCCGCGCTGATCCTGCCGCAAGTTGAGCGCTAGGGTGCGACGTGATCCTCCGGTTGCGTCGTACCCCAGGACCTCTTGATACAGTCTTTTGTCGCAAGGTCATCCAATGTTGATCGCTAGCCCTATTGGCGGGTACTTTTAGAAATCCTTGATCACCGATTGCGCTTAATCCCAGGGTTACTGGCTTTTCGCAAAAAGCCATTCTTTAAGGTTGTGGCTCAGAGGTAAACACTGGAGGGCCGTGGACAGTTCGGAGGCTCGGGGAGCTCGATCTACGGCTTTCGGGGAGGAGGAATAGAAGGAAGGGTCTCGCCGTTTTGGAGGGCGCGGCGTCCAGGGCTTTCAAGGTGCAAAAATACAACATATAAAATCAATGTGTTAAAACTTTAAGGTCGACTGATCCTGCGCCGAGGACCGTGCTGGGGTGGATCTGAGGCAGACCAAAGCCGATCGGTCGGGCTTCCCCAAGGAGAGAAAATCAGTAGGATCACGATTTTTGCCGATGGGAGACCGCCCGATGGGATGCCGCTGCATGATGTGCTGTTCGTGGAAACCAACCCCGGCCCCGTCAAGTATGCGGTGTCGGGACTGGGCCTGTGCGGCGAAGACATGCGGCTGCCGATGGTGCCGATCTCGCAGGACTCCCGCGACGCCGTGGATGCCGTCATTCGCCAGCTCGGGCTGAGCGGGCCGGGCGATCAGGCGTGAGCCGTCACCAGAG
>JAWOHQ010000166.1:0-6445 GCA_046485105.1 Candidatus Competibacteraceae bacterium
CCCACCGCCGCCGCCGCCGCCCCCCCGCCCCCCGCCCCCGCCGTACCCGCCCCGGCCACCGCCGCCACCGCCACCGCCGTAGCTGCCCCGGCCGCCGCCGCCACCGCCACCGCCAAAACCACCGCCCCCACCGCGGCGGCCACCGCCGCCACCTTCCTGCGGACGAGCTTCGTTTACGGTGAGATCGCGGCCTTCAATATTCTTGCCGTTGAGCGAGGCAATAGCGTCTTGCGCCTCTTGATCGGTGCCCATTTCGACGAAACCGAAGCCCTTGGAGCGTCCGGTTTCACGGTCGGTGATCACTTGCGCCGACAGCACCGCACCGTGTTCGGCAAACATCTGTTCCAGGTCGTTGCTGCTGACGCCGTAGCCCAGGTTGCCTACATATAGCCTTTTACCCAATTCGAACGCTCCTAAGGTGAAGATACGAGAAAAACTGCGTCTTGAAAAACGATCAAAAAATTTTCACCACCTGCTTAAAACTAACAGGACTTGCACGGTTTGTCATTACCGTAGCAGCGGGAATTCCGCGATGGGCTGAAAAAAACCGACTGACAAGCCAAATTGCCACGGTCGGAGGGCCTCGAGATCCCCATTTCCGCCGCTTCAGCCCCGGTTCATGGTGGGCCGGGGTAACCTTTCGGCCAACGGAAGGTCTCTTGATCAGGAATCCCGCGGGTCATACGACCGTCAATAATCTCGCCCTGGGTGAAATCCGCCATGCGCATTCTTCCTCAACTCGGCATCGTCGCGCTGCTGACCGGGTTAGCCCTCGGCGGCTGGCAGTGGTTCGCCGGTTCCGAGCCGGGCGATGGCGACGACCGGCGCGCCCGCCCAAGCGGTCCGGTCGCGGTCGAAACCGCCGCCGCGCGCCTCGGCACGGTGCGGGAAACGGTGACGGCGGTCGGCGCCACCCGCGCGGTCAGTTCGGTCCGGATCGTGCCGACGGCCTCGGGCCTGGTGACCCGCATCGCCTTTCAGTCCGGCCAGCGGGTCGAAGCCGGCGCGGTGCTGGTCGAACTGGACAGCGCCAGCGAGCGGGCCGCGGTGAGTGAAGCCGAGAGTGAGTTGGCCAACCTGCGCCTGCAAGTCGGGCGCGCCGAAACGCTGCGCGCCCAACGATTGCTGTCGGCGGCCGATCTGGACGACCTGCGCTCCCGGCTCGGGATCGCCGAGGCCCGGTTGGCGGCGGCGCGCGGCCAACTGCAAAAACGCGTTGTCCGGGCACCGTTTGGCGGGGTGGTGGGGCTGCGCAATATCCATCTCGGCGACTATATCGATTCCAACACCATCCTGACCACCCTCGACGATCTGGAGACCGTCGAACTGGAGTTCCGGATTCCGGAGCGGTATTTCCGCGCGGTGCGAACCGGTCAGACAGTGGCCGCCGCCAGCGTCGCCTTTCCCGGCCGAACCTTCGCCGGCGTGGTGCATGAGGTGGATACCCGCATCGACGCCGCCACCCGCGCGTTCCGGGTCCGGGCCGCATTGCCGAACCCGGACGCCCTGCTGCCGGACGGGCTGTTCATGGCGGTCAATCTGGTGGTCGCCGAGCGTGCTGATGCGGTGTTGGTGCCCGAGGAGGCGATCATCAGCGAGGGTGGCGAGAACTATCTCTATGTGGTCGACGGCGATACAGCGGCCAAGACGACGATCATCCTGGGGCAGCGACTCGACGCTGGGGTCGAGGTGCGGGCTGGACTGGCGCCGGGCAGCGAAGTCGTGACAAGGGGCCATCAGTCGTTGCGCGACCAGTCGCCGATCCGGCCGGTGAAGGAGCGCGCCGCCGACCAGAGTCCGGGCGACCGACCCCGGCACGCCTCTTGATACCGGCCGAGAGCTCCTCATGTTCCTGTCCGATCTGTTCATCCAGCGCCCGGTGTTCGCCCTGGTGGTCAGCCTGCTGATCGTGGTCGGCGGCGTCATGGCGCTGCGCGAGTTGCCGGTGCGCGAACTGCCGGATGTCGATGCCTCGGTGGTCACGGTCACCACCCGCTATACCGGCGCCGCGCCGGGAATTATCGATACCGAGATCACCGAGGTCATCGAGGGCGCGGTGGCCCGGGTCGATGGCGTCCGGCGCATCGAATCCAACTCCCGCGAGGGCGTTGGTCGAACCGTGGTCGTTTTCTCGCCCGAGCGGGACATCGACAGCGCCGCCGCCGACGTGCGCGATGCGGTCGGCGCGGTGGCCAACCGTCTGCCGGACGAAGCCGACGAGCCGCGGGTGGTCAAGGCCGACAGCGACAGCCAGCCGGTGATGCGGATCTCCCTGACCAGCGACCGGCTGTCGGCCGAGGAGCTGACCCGCCTGGCCGAGCGGGTGGTGCTGGACCGATTGACCACGGTCAGTGGAGTGGGGGAGGCGACCGTGTTCGGCGCCCGCCGTCAGGCGATCCGGGTCTGGCTGGATAACGGCGCGCTGGCGGCGCGGGGCTTGACCGTCGCCGATGTCGAGGCCGCCCTGCGTCGGGCCAACGTGGAACTGCCTTCGGGCTCGTTGGAGTCCACGCACCGGCAGTTGCTAGTGCGGATCAACAGTCGGCTACAAACCGTCGATGAGTTTCGTAATCTGACCGTCGCCCAACGCGACGGCTACCCGATTCGGTTGTTCGAAGTGGCCGAGGTGGAACGGGGCGTGGAGGATGATCGCACTCAGGTGCGCACCAACGGCGAGAACTCGGTCACGCTGGGCATCATCCGCCAGTCCCGGGCCAACACCTTGGAAGTCTCGCGGGGAGTGCGGGTCGAGATCGAGCGGATCCGCCCGCAACTGCCCGAGTCGGTGCGGATGACGGTCGCCACCGACGACGCCCTCTTTATCTGGGCCAGCATCGTCGAGGTGCTGAAAACGCTGCTGATCGCGGTTGCGGTGGTGGTGCTGGTCATCTTCGCCTTTTTGCAATCGGCTCGGGCCACGCTGATTCCAGCCGTGACCATCCCCGTAGCGGTCATCGGTTCCGGCCTGTTGCTGGCGGCGCTGGGCTTTTCGCTCAATCTGCTGACCCTGCTGGCATTGATTCTGGCTATCGGCTTGGTGGTGGACGACGCCATCGTGGTGTTGGAAAATGCCCAGCGCCGGGTGGATCAGGGCGAAGCGCCGCTGGTCGCGGCCTATCGCGGCACCCGCCAAGTCACTTTCGCCGTGTTGGCCACCAGCGCGGTGTTGATCGCGGTCTACGTGCCGCTGTCGCTGCTCGGCGGCGAGATCGGCAAGCTGTTCCAGGAATTCGGTCTGGCGCTGGCTTCAGCGGTGGTGATCTCGACCTTCGTGGCGCTGTCGCTGACGCCGATGCTGTGCTCGCAATTGCTGGGGCGCGGGAAGGCCACCCCCAATATCTTGATGCGCGGGGCGGAGCGGGCGTTCGCGACCCTGGAGCGGGGCTACCGGGCGGCGCTGGCTGGGGCGCTGGCCATGCCGTTGGTGGTGCTGGCCGCCGCCGCGCTGCTGAGCGCGGCGGTGGTGTTGCTGTATCGCGACCTGCCGCGAGAACTGGCCCCGACCGAGGATCGCGGGGTGTTCTTTATCTCCGCCAATGCGCCGGAGGGCGCCACCCTGGCGTTCACCGACGCCGGAGTCCGCAAGATCGAGCGGGAACTGCAACCGCTGTTCGACAACGGCGAGGCGCAACGCCTGGTGGCCATCGTCGGTCGGGGAGGCGGCAGCAACCGGGCGTTCGTGGTGGTCGGTCTCACCGACTGGAGCGAGCGCCAGCGCAGCCAGCAGGACCTCATCAATGCGCTGCGTGGTCCCCTGCGCGAGATCCCCGACCTGCGGGCCACGCCCAGCGGCCGTTCCAGTCTGGGCCGCAACGCCAGTTCGCGGACGGTGCAGTTCGTGGTCGGCGGACCGGATTACGCCACGGTCGTGGCCTGGAGCGAGGCCGTCATGGCCCGCGCCCGGGAGAATCCGGGGTTGACCGCCATCGACCGCGATTACGAGGCCAGCCAGCCCACCCTGCGGGTTGAGATTAACCGCGCGCTGGCCGACCAGTTGGGCATCCCGGTCGAGCGCATCGCCGCCACCCTGCAAACGTTGCTGGCGTCGCGCGAAGTGACCACCTATATTGATCGTGGTCGCGAGTATGCGGTCATCGTGCAGGCGCGGGCCGCCGACCGACGCCAGCCCGGAGATCTCCAAGGCATCTTCGTGCGCGGCGACCAGAGCGGCGAACTCGTGCCGCTGAGCGCCGTGGTCGATTTGCGCGAGGATACCTCGGCGCTGGCGCTGCGCCGCTTCGATCGGCTGCCGTCGGTGACCATTGAAGCCGCGCTGGTAGGGGACTACGATCTCGGTCGAGCCATCGACGATCTCAACCGGATCGCCATCGAGGAGTTGCCGGTCGAGGCGCGCACCTCGTTCACCGGAGTCGCCGAGTCGTTCCTGGAAACGTCCGGCAGCCTGTATTTTACGTTTGGCTTTGCGCTGCTGATCGTGTTTCTGGTGCTGGCGGCGCAGTTCGAGAGCTTCGTGCATCCGTTCATCATTCTGGTGACCGTGCCGGTCGGGGTGACCGGGGCGCTGCTGGCGCTGTTGTTGACCGGCCAGTCGCTCAACATCTACAGCCAGATCGGCTGCGTGCTGTTGATCGGGCTGATGGCCAAGAACGGCATCCTGATCGTGGAGTTCGCCAACCAGATGCGGGCGCAAGGGTTGGACGTGCGGGCGGCGGTGCTGGCCGGGGCCAGCCAGCGGCTGCGGCCGATTTTGATGACCGTGCTGTCCACCGTACTGGGCGCTCTGCCGCTGGCGCTGGCCAACGGGGCCGGCGCCGAGAGCCGGATCGCCATCGGCGTGGTGGTGATCGGTGGGTTGTTGCTGTCGAGTCTGCTCAGTCTCTTTCTGACGCCGGTGTTGTATCATCTGTTGGCCGGCTTTACGCAGCCGGTCAACGCGATCCAGCAGCGGTTGACGGCGCAATTGCACGATGCGTCGCGGAACGCGTCTCGGCTGGCGGGCGGGATGGAAGCACGCGGCGAAACTGGCGAGGGTTCTCGTGCGGCGGCCCTATTACCAAACCGTCATGAGATTGACGGATGATCGATGGCGATGACCCCGTCAGTGCTAGACAGGGGGTCGGGGAACGGGCGGAATTTCCTAACCACCCGTGGATGTTAGCTGGATAATTATCTTTGGCGCTCCACCAAGCCACACCTTTATGAAACATTTTTTGCGGCGTTACCTGCCAGACCCGCATTATTTTCGCGCGCACAAGCGGCTGCGCTTCCTCGGCGAATGGTTGCACGATCCCCAGTTATGGCACTTAAGCCGCCGCTCGATCGTGCCTGCTTTGGCGGCTGGCGTTTTTTTCGCCTTTATCCCTTTTCCCTGGCAGTCGGCGCTCGCCGCCGCCGCCGCCGTCTGGTTGCGGTTCAATCTGCCCGTGGCGGCGGCCATGGTATGGATCACCAACCCACTCACCATGCCGCCGATTTTTTATTTCAATTATCGGCTCGGCGCTTGGGTACTAGGTCGGCCGCCGCAGGAATGGGCCTTCGAACCCTCGCTGCACTGGGTGTTGCAAAAAACTGGCGAAATCGGCCTGCCGTTGCTGGTCGGTTCGCTGATCGTGGCCGTGGTGGCCGGCGGGCTGACGTTCTGCGTCGCGCACCTGTGCTGGCGTTGGTATATCATCAGCAAGTTTCGCCGCCGCCGGCGAGTCATCCCGCGCGGGCTGACGGGCCAGATCGGGCAGAAGCTCTGACCGGTCGGGCCGTCGCTCCCTCCAGACGCGCTCTGCTCGAGCGTCGTGATCACTCAGGTACTGTCGCGCATGTCATCCCCCATCGAACGTTTTGAACAGCTCGCGCTGTCCCCACCCCTGCTGGAAACCCTCAAGGAAGTCGGGTACGAAGCGCCCTCGCCGATTCAGGCGGCCATTATTCCCTATCTGCTCGACGGTCGCGACGTGCTGGGCCAGGCCCAGACCGGCACCGGCAAGACCGCGGCGTTCGCCCTGCCGTTGCTGGAACGGCTGGATTTGCGCGAAAGACAGCCGCAGGTTCTGGTGTTGACGCCCACCCGCGAACTGGCCATCCAGGTCGCCGAGGCTTTTCAAAGCTACGCCCGTCATCTGCCGGGCTTTCATGTGCTGCCCATCTACGGCGGCCAGAGCATCAGCCTCCAGCTTCGGCACCTCCGACGCGGCGTGCATGTGGTGGTCGGCACCCCGGGCCGGATCATGGATCATCTGCGCCGGGAAAGCCTGGATCTGGACCGGCTGCGCTGCGTGGTGCTGGACGAAGCCGACGAAATGCTGCGGATGGGCTTCATTGAGGATGTGGACTGGATTCTCGAACACACCCCGCCGGGCCGGCAGGTGGCGCTGTTCTCCGCCACCATGCCGGAGCCGATTCGCCAGGTGGCGCACCGTCATCTGCGCGATCCCCAGGAAGTCAAGATTCAAACCCGCACCGTCACCGTCGCCGCCGTCCAGCAGCGGTA
>JAWOHQ010000211.1:0-7979 GCA_046485105.1 Candidatus Competibacteraceae bacterium
GTCGAGGGTGATGACCTTGCTCTTTTTTACGGTAGTGCGTGCCGTGGGATTCAGCTACAACTCGGTCAATTGCTTCAACCGGCAATTCCTCGGAGTACTGATCGTCAACCGGATCAGCGGCAAGTAGCAGAAAATAGTCCAGGTTGCCCTTTGGTCCGGGCCGTTTCTGGACGTTGACCTGCGTCGCGGCCAGGCCGATGCCCGGCGCCGCGTACATGGTCTCCAGCATGTCGTTCACCAGGGAGCGCACGCTCTCGTCGACGGTTTCCACCGGCAGCGCCCGCTTGCGCAGTCGGGGATCGGGGAAGTGCAGTATGTTTAATCTTGCCATGGCCGCTCCGTAAAACGCTCCGTTTGCTCGTTACAATAATCTAATCTTCACCACAATCTAATCTTCGCCGTTGGAAATCATACGAGAAACCCCAGTGTGGGGGCTATACTTTGCGTAATGGGGGTGATTCGCTACACTCCCGCCCATTCCCCCGGAGGATGAGCAAGGACCATGAACACTACGCGTTCCTCAAGGCGCTCCAGAGCCGCCGCCCTGTCGCTAACGTTGGCGCTGGCGATGCTGCTCGGAGCGTGCGCCCAAACCCCTTCCCAACCTGAATCCAGCCCAACCACCGGCGAGCCGCCGCGGCTGTCGGGATCGGCGGCGACCGATACCGGTCCCCCGGCGCTGATTCCCGTCGCGCTGAATCCCGATCTTCCACAGACTTATACCGTAGCGCCCGGCGACACGCTGTGGTCGATCGCCCAGCGCTACCTCCAGAATCCCTGGCAGTGGCGGGACATCTGGCGGCAAAACCCGCAAATCAGCAATCCCAACCGGATTTACCCCGGCGATACCCTCCGCTTCAGCCATGACCCCAGCGGTCGCCCGCAACTGGAAATCGCCGAGCGCGAGGAAGTTCCCCTTCTGAAACTGTCGCCGGAAATCCGGATCGAGGAGCTGACGCAGCCGATCCCCCCGGTGCCGCGCGACGCGGTTGAATCGTTCCTGACTCGCGCCCTGGTCCTCGGCGACACCCACTGGAAAGCCCTGCCCTATATCGTAGCCGACGAGGAGAATCGAATTCTCATTGCCTCGCGGGATCGGATTTACGCGCGTGGCGCTCTTTTCGACCAGCCGCGCTATCAGGTGTTCCGCCCCAGCGAGGCGCTGCGCGAACCGGGCTCGGGTCGCTACCTGGGAACCGCCGGTCTCTACATCGGCGAAGCGGTCCTGGAAAAAGACGGCGATCCGGCCACGTTCAGGCTGGCCAACACCATCGCTCCGGTGCGCCCCGGCGATCGCTTGTTTGAATTCGAGGCGGAACGCGAACTCTACAGCTTCGAGCCACATCCGGTTCCGCCCGACACCGACGGTTTCATCATCGCCAAGCTCGACACCGACGTCACCCAGATCACCCAGTACAGCAGCGTCATCCTCAATCTGGGCGCTCAGGAAGGACTCGAGCCCGGCCACGTTCTGGCCGTCTACGGTGAAGGCCGAACCGTTCAGGATCCGGTATCCAGTTCGAGTGTGCGGTTACCTGGCGAGCGGTCCGGTCTGGTCATGGTGTATAAGGTCCACGACTTGGTCAGTTACGCGCTGGTGATGCAGGCCGAACGGTCGATCCGCTTGCAGGATCGGGTGACCACGCCCTGAACCCGGACTTCTCCACGCCGTCGGTCGAGGAGTCGGCCGGACTGCTGGCGCTGCTGCGCGCGCCAGGCATCGGTCCGGCCCGCTTCGCCCGGTTACTGGAGCACTTTGGTTCGGCGGCGGCGGTGTTCGCCGCCGACCGCGCCGAACTGGGCCGGCTGGAGCTGCCGACGGCGGCCCTGGATTACCTGCGCCGACCCGACTGGCGGCCGGTGGAACGGGACCTGGCCTGGCTGGAACAGCCCGGCAATCACCTGCTGCGCCTGAGCGAAGCCCATTATCCGCCTCTGTTGCGCCAAATCCCCTATCCGCCGCCCCTGCTGTTCGTCCACGGGAATCCAGACTGCCTGCGGCGGCCCCAATTGGCCATCGTCGGCACCCGCAACCCCACCCCCCTCGGCCGGGAAACCGCCCAGCGCTTCGCCACGCACCTGGCCGAAGCCGGACTGGCCATCACCAGCGGGCTGGCGCTGGGAATCGACGCCGCCGCCCACCAGGGCGCGCTGGCCAGCGCCGATGGCCATACCGTCGCGGTGATGGGCACCAGCCTGGACCGGGTCTATCCGGCCAAGCACCGGGAACTGGCGCACGCCATCGCCGAGCGCGGCGCGCTGGTGTCGGAGTTACCCATCGGCACCGCGGCGCTGGCCGAAAATTTCCCGCGGCGCAATCGTCTGATCAGCGGACTGGCGCTGGGGGTGCTGGTGGTGGAAGCCGCGACCCGCAGCGGCTCGCTGATCACCGCGCGTCTGGCGGCCGAGCAGGGGCGGGAAGTGTTCGCAATTCCCGGTTCGATCCACAATCCCCTGGCCAAGGGCTGCCACGCCCTGATTCGCCAGGGCGCCAAACTGGTGGAGACGGCCACCGATATTCTGGAAGAACTGGGCGCGCTCGCCGCGGTCGGCGCTGGAGAAATCGAGCCGCTGGTCGCGCCGTCCGCCGCCGTGGAACTGGATGTGGAGTACCAACAGTTGCTGGCGGCCATGAGCGACGAGTCGGTGGGAGTCGATATCCTAGTGGAGCGCTGTGGATTGACGGCGGAAGTAGTTTCCTCCATGCTGCTGATCCTGGAACTGGAAGGTTACGTGGCGGCGGTCCCCGGCGGCTCGTACTGTCGCCTTAAATCCTGATGTCGGTCGTCGCCCCCGTCGCGCGGCGGCTGTATGCGCTCGCTGAATCCTGGCCCGCGCCCTTGCTGGATGGCGAGGGTTTTGTACTGATAAAAATGAGTTCCGGTTAATGAAAGAAAACATGCTGGACGTACTAATGTACCTTTTTCAGAACTACATGGACGACGATGTGGAGGCTGATCCCGACCGAGAATCCATCCAGACCGAATTGCTGGCCGCCGGCTTTCCCTCCCGGGAAGTCCAACAGGCCTTTGAATGGCTCGATAGTCTGGTCGACCGTCAGGACAGTCCACTGCGGGTCAATCCCGGTTCCTGCCGCATTTACGTGGACCAGGAACTGGCCAAGCTGGACGTGGAATGCCGGGGATTCCTGCTGTTTCTGGAGCAAAGCGGCATCCTGGTTTCGGAAACCCGCGAACTGGTCATCGACCGGGTCATGGCTTTGGAAACCGACGACATCGGCCTGCATCAACTGAAATGGATCATCCTGATGGTGCTGTTCAACCAACCTGGCCAGGAAGAAGCCTGCGCCTGGCTGGAAGACCTGGTGTTCGACGAGGTCCCGGGTTACCTTCATTGAACGCGCGATCTTCGCCTCCGATCTGAATTCTTCGCCGTACCGGCGGGTCTTAGCGGGTAGCGGCCACCGTGCCGCCCCAATGTTACGTCCATCCCGACGCGCCCCTCTGTTCCAGCCACTCGCAGACGCTCATGAGCAAGAACCTGGTCATCGTGGAATCGCCGGCCAAGGCGAAGACCATCAAGAAATATCTCGGTAAGGACTTTGAGGTCCTGGCTTCCTACGGCCACGTGCGGGATCTGGTGCCCAAGGAGGGCGCGGTCGATCCAGAACACGACTTCGCGATGAAATACCAGGTCATCGAGAAGAACGAGCGCCACGTCGAGGCCATCGCCAAGGCCATCGTTAAGGCCGAGACTCTGTATCTGGCCACCGACCCGGACCGAGAGGGTGAGGCCATTTCCTGGCACCTGCACGAAATTCTCCGCCAGCGCGAACTGCTGCGGGACAAGCCAGTGCGGCGGGTGGTGTTTCACGAAGTCACCCAGCGGGCGATTACCGACGCCATCGCCCATCCCCGCACGCTATCGCTGGATCTGGTCAACGCCCAACAGGCCCGGCGGGCGCTGGACTATCTGGTCGGTTTTAATCTGTCGCCGCTGCTGTGGAAAAAAATCCGGCCGGGGCTGTCCGCTGGCCGGGTCCAGTCGCCCGCGTTGCGGATGATCGTCGAGCGCGAGGAGGAGATCGAGCGTTTCGAGGCCCGGGAATACTGGACGCTGGAAGCCGACGCCGCCCAGACCGGGCAGCCGTTCGCGGCCCGCCTGGTCGAGTACGCCGGCGAGCGGCTCACCCAGTTCAGCGTCACCGACGGCGCGCGGGCGCACGCGATGGAGCGGACGTTGCTGGGTGCCGCGCGCGCTCAACTCACTGAATCTGGCCGCACCGTCGATCCCGACTTGGCGGGCCGGTTACGGGTCGCCCGGGTCGAGCGCAAGCAGCGCAAGCGGAATCCGGCCGCGCCCTTCACCACCTCGACCCTGCAACAGGAAGCCTCGCGCAAGCTCGGCTTCTCCGCCCAGCGCACCATGCGGGTCGCCCAGCAGTTATATGAGGGGATCGACATCGGCCAGGGCGCGGTCGGCCTGATCACGTACATGCGCACCGATTCGGTCAATCTGGCGCAGGAGGCCCTCCAGGAGATCCGCGCGCTGATCGCCCAGCGGTATGGCCAGCACAACCTGCCGGCCAGTCCACGGTTGTTCAAGACCAAGGCCAAGAACGCCCAGGAAGCCCACGAGGCGATCCGCCCGACCGTGGTCGCGGTGCTCCCGGATGCGATCCGCGCCGCGCTCACCGCTGATCAGTACGCCTTGTACGAGCTGATCTGGAAGCGCACCGTGGCCTGTCAGATGATTCCCGCCACCCTGAACACGGTCGCGGTGGACCTGAGTTGTGGCCCCGGCAACGACTTCCGCGCCACTGGCTCGACGATCGCCGATCCCGGCTTCATGGCAGTCTATCGGGAAGACGTCGACGAACCGACCGACGAGGACGACAGCCGGATGCTGCCGCCGTTGCGGGAAGGCGAATGGGTGGATTTGCTGGCCCTGCGGCCGGAACAACACTTCACCGAACCGCCGCCGCGTTATTCCGAGGCCAGTCTGGTCAAGACCCTGGAGGAATACGGCATCGGCCGGCCCTCGACTTACGCGACGATCATTTCGACCCTGCTGGCCCGCGAGTACGCGGTGCTGGACAACCGGCGCTTCAAACCCACCGACATCGGCCGCATCGTCAACCGGTTTCTGACCCAGCACTTCACGCAATATGTGGATTACGAGTTTACCGCCCGTCTGGAGGACGAGCTGGATGCGGTATCGCGCGGCGAGGAAGACTGGTTGCCGTTGATCCGGAACTTCTGGGACCCGTTCAAGCAACGGGTTGAAGACAAGGAAGAAAGCGTCTCGCGCCAGGAGGCGGTCCAGAGCCGCGAACTGGGACGCGACCCCAAGTCCGGCAAGCCGGTCTCGGTGCGGATGGGCCGGTTCGGCGCGTTCGCGCAGATCGGAGCCAAGGAGGATTCCGAGAAACCGCGTTTCGCCAGCCTGCGGCCGGAACAGCGCCTGAATACCATTACCCTGGAAGAAGCGCTGGCGTTATTCCAACTCCCGCGCGATCTGGGGACAACCGCCGCCGCCGAGCCGATTCAGGCCAACATCGGCCGGTTTGGTCCTTACGTGCGTTACGGCAAGCATTTCGTCTCCTTGAAGCAGGAAGATCCCTACACAGTCACTCGGGAACGGGCGCTAGAGTTGATCGCCGCGCACCAAGAGGCGGTCGCCAACCGGATTTTGCGGGAATTCCCGGATTCGCCGGTCCAGATTCTGAACGGACGGTTCGGTCCCTACATCACCGACGGCAAGAAAAACGTCCGGGTCCCGAAGGACCGCGAGCCCGCCAGCTTGAGTCTGGCCGAGTGCCAGACGCTACTGCGCGCGGCGCCTGAAAAGAAGCCAGCCAAGACCGCCAAGACCGCCACGCGTCGCCGTGCCGCCAAGTCGGCCTGACCCTGGATAGCGGATCATGAGCGAGCTTCGAGTGCGGGCCGGCGCCCGCGTGGTTCGGGCCGGCGGCCTGATCGCCTATCCGACCGAGGCGGTTTACGGGTTGGGCTGCGATCCCCGCAACGAGCGGGCGGTACGGCGGTTGCTGGCGCTCAAGCGCCGGTCGCCGCGCAAGGGACTGATCCTGATCGCGGCCGATTTCGCCCAACTGGCGCCGTATCTGCAACCGCTGACTCCGACCGACCGCGCCCAACTCAACGCCACCTGGCCGGGACCGTATACCTGGCTGATCCCCGCCCGACCCGAAGTGCCGCGCTGGCTGCGGGGCCAGTTCGACACGTTGGCGGTGCGGGTGACCGCTCATCCGCTGGCGGCGGCGCTATGCCGGACCTGTGGACATCCGCTGGTCTCCACCAGCGCCAATTACAGCGGTCGCCCTCCGGCCCGCACCGCGTTGGCGGTGCGCCGGCAACTGGGTGGGAACATCGACGCGCTGCTGTCCGGCCCGACTGGCGGCGCGGCCAAACCCACCGAAATCCGGGAGTTGCGAACCGGGCGGCGGGTACGGAGCGGTTGAGGGCGGATTCCATGAAATCCTGGTAATCACCGCTCGAGGCTTCCGTTCTTTTCGCTGTTACTCGATGCCCAGTTTTTTTGAGGTCCTCATCCGGAACTGGAAAAGTCATCAAAGCTGGAGCGCTTCGGCCAAGCGTCTAAGGTTTCATCGACAGTCCGAAGCATGGATATTTGACTGTCATGGGATTCCCTCAATTGGAATCCTGCAAAGTCTGCAGGGCATACGCCTTTTGCTGGGGCGTCAATCCGGCAACAATTTTGTCCCGCATCATTTGCGCGTCATGGTCGCCCTGTTGCGCGGATCGAAAGAACCAGACATAGGCCATCACCAAGTCTTTTGGTATATCCTCATGGCCTTGAAAATACATCACCCCCAGATTGAACTGGGCGGGCGCGTAACCCTGCGCGGCGGCGGCGTGATACCACTTCAGCGCCTCGCGGAAATCCCGATGGACGCCCTGGCCCTCGACATACATGACCGCCAGGTTGATTTGGGCGGGCGCGTGGCCCTGGTTGGCCGCCTTGCGGTACCAGGCTACGGCCTCCTCCAAGGATAGAGCATCAGCGCTCTGCTCGTACATCATCCCCAGGTTGAACTGCGCCAGAACGTTCCCCTGATCGGCTGCTTTCCGATACCAGTTCATGGCCTTCTGCAGATCCCGGGACACTCCCTGCCCCTCCACATACATCACTCCAAGGTTAAACGCCGCCGCTGCATCTCCCTGTTTAGCCGCTTCGCGATACCATAACAACGCTTCCTGGAAATCCTGAGGCACGCCTCTGCCTTCAGCATACATCGCTCCCAGATTGACTTGGGCTGCGGTATTACCCTGTTCGGCGGCTTTCTGATACCACTTGAACGCCTCTTGGTAATCTCCTCGTTCTTCGCTTTTCTCACCCTTCTGGAAATCTTGCTGCGATTTAGCCATCTCGCGCTGACCGAGCGTATTGGTAGCGCGAACCTTGACGCCCTTCATATCCTCAGGCCGAAACTTGCGGTGACGGTAGCGGCGCCTGGTCTGGTAGATCACCGCGCCCATAATGATCAGAATCAACCCGCAGATTTTTGCGGCAATGCTGTCAATACCGATAACCGCCAATATCCCCACCAACATATATATATAGGGTAGGATTTCGTAGATAGGTCCCGGAATCATAAATGCTTCTCCTGATGACCACGCGCTTATGGCCACGATGCGGACGGGCGACGAATCGGAATAGAAACCATCAGCGATTCCCTCCAGAAGAAATTCCCGCAGTTAATTCCTGAACAACAACACCGACTTGTCGAAATGGCGCGCCACCCGTTCCGCGTTGGGTCCGACCAGAAAATCGCCCAGTTCCGGGCGATGCGAAGCCATGATGATGAGGTCCGCGCCGATCTCCCTGGCCACCCGGATAATCTCCTTGTACACGACGCCCTCGGCCACGATGTGCTGCACGGGCACGTCCGCAGGCACATGCTGCTTGACGAGTTCGTGCAGGCGCTGGTTGGTTTCCTTGAGCATTTTGTTGCCGAAGTTCTTGGGAAAGTAGCC
>JAWOHQ010000371.1:0-2538 GCA_046485105.1 Candidatus Competibacteraceae bacterium
CTATGGAAATCTAAAAGTAGCGCTGAGACCAGGGTTCACCGTCGGAGAAAACATCAAGTTGATCACACCAGCCTTCCCCTTCAAGTTCCTTGCCCCCAAGCAACCGTCAGCAGCAGGATTACGGCCGCGGCCTGGTCATCGGTGATCCGACCTTCGGCAAGGGGACCGTCCAGACTCTGGTAGATCTAAACCGCTTCACCCGGACCCAGGAACCGCAGGGCCAATTGAAGTTGACCTTCGCCAAGTTCTACCGGATCAGCGGCGGCAGCACCCAGCATCGCGGCGTCCAGCCGGATATCCACGTCCCCTCCTCGGTCATGGACAACGACGAGGTCGGTGAGAGCGCCCAGAAAAATGCGCTGCCCTGGGATGAAATCGCTCCCGCCCGCTATCGCGGCGACCGGCAACTGGCGGCGCTGATGCCGGAGTTGCGGCAACGGCACCAGGCGCGCACCAAAAAAGACCCGGATTACCAGAACTTTCTGCAGGACCTGGAGTTCACCCGGCAGCAGATGAACAAGACCACGTTGTCGTTGCTGGAGAGCCAGCGCCGGGCCGAGCGGGAATATCTCGAAAACTGGCGACGGGAACGCGAAAATCGCTATCGCGTCGCCAAGAGTCTGCCGCCGCTCAAACCTGGCGACTCGATCCCGGAAGGTGAGGACAGCGTGGTCCCGGACATGACCCTGGAAGAAAGCACCCGTATCCTCGCCGATTTGGTCCTGTTGAACGATCCCGGCGAAGCGCGCCGTACCGTGGTGATGGGCCGTTAGGGTGGTGGCGCCGGTCACCCTGACAGTCGGTCCGGCGCTGGTCGAACGGTTTACCGCCCTGCTCCAACGGTTGGAGGCCATGCTGCCAGAGCCGCCGCCCGCGCCGGACTGGGAGCGCGACCGGGCGTTCCGCTGGCGTCGGGGGAGCCAGCGCGGTTATTTACAGGCGGTCCGGCATCCGCACCGGCTGCGATTGACCGACTTGCGCCAGATCGAACGGCAAAAAGCGGCGCTCGATCTGAACGTCCGTCAATTCCTGGCTGGCCGCCCCTGCAACAATGTCCTGTTGTGGGGCGCGCGCGGCACGGGCAAATCCTCCCTGATCAAGGCCCTCCTCCATGAGTACGCGGATCGAGGTCTGCGGCTGATCGAGGTGGACAAGCACGATCTGATCGATCTGCCGGATATCGTCGCGCCGCTGTACGACCGGCCGGAGCGGTTTCTGCTCTACTGCGACGACCTGTCCTTCGAAGCCAACGATCCCAGTTACAAGGCGCTCAAAGCCATGCTGGACGGTTCGATCGACGCCGCGCCCGACAACGTGCTGCTGTGCGCCACGTCCAACCGTCGCCATCTGTTGCCCGAGTTTATGCGAGACAATCAGGACGCCCGACTCGTCGAGGGTGAGTTGCACCACGGTGAGGCGGTGGAGGAGAAAATCTCCCTGTCGGAACGCTTCGGCCTGTGGCTGCCGTTTCATCCGTTCGGTCAGGAGGACTACCTCGCCATCGTCGTCTACTGGTTGGAGCAACTGGGCGACCCGGCGGGTCTGAGCGAAACAGCGCGCACGGAAGCCTTGCGCTGGGCCTTGCACCGCGGGTCGCGCAGCGGCCGGGTGGCCTGGCAGTTCGCTCGGGACTCGGTGGGTCGGCGCGGGCTGTAAGCACCAATCGCGCCCTTGAAATCCACGGAGAAGTCCTCATTTATAAGACAACTAAAAGCGTTCTTGAGAACGCCTCAACCTGATGAGAGGAGGTCGACCATGGCTCTAATGCGCTATGAACCCTTCAATCTGCTGAATCAATTGCAACGGGAAGTCAACCGGCTGCTGGATACCGGCCGCATCGGTGATGAGGAAGCCGGCAATATCCTGGCCGACTGGGCGCCGGCAGTGGATATCAAGGAAGAGCCGAATCAGTTCGTTATCCATGCCGACCTGCCCGGCGTCGATATCAAGGACATTGAAATCACCCTGGAAAACGGGGTGTTGAGCCTGCGAGGTCAGCGGACCGCCGAGAAGAAGGAAGAGACCGGGCAATATCGCCGGGTCGAACGGGTATGCGGCACGTTCCTGCGGCGGTTCTCGTTGCCGGATGTGGCCGCCGCCGACCAGGTGACCGCCAAGTGCAAGGATGGCGTGCTGGAGGTCATCGTGCCGAAGACCCAAGCGGCCCAGCCGCGCCGGATCGCCATTGAAAGCTGATGACGGCGGATTGAAAGCGAAGTCAATGAGGGCGCGCGGTTGATGCCGCGTTCCGAAAGTTCATCCAAAAGCGCGGGTCGCCGACCCGCGCTTTTTTTACGCCGCTCAGTCCAGATCATGCACGATTTCGCCCAATCCGGCCCGCCGGAGGGTCTCGTTGATCAAGTGGCGTACCTGCCAGACCGTATCCAGTTCCAAAGCCTGCCGGGCCAGTTCCCGGGCTTCCGCGTGGGTCAAGCTGCGGATCGCCCATTTGACCCGCGGGACGCTGACGGTGCTGGCGCTCAGGCTGTCGATGCCCATCCCCAGCATCAGCACGGCGGCGCCGGGATCGGCGGCCAT
>JAWOHQ010000445.1:0-3970 GCA_046485105.1 Candidatus Competibacteraceae bacterium
GTTCAAGTCGAGCGGCCATTTGATCGACCTTTCAGCAAGAGGTAGGGGAACGTGCGCGGTTAATACTTTTGTTTTTGTTTGAGCCATAGTGATTCCTCCTTTGTGTATTTGTGATTGACAATCAATCATAATGATTATTCATGATTGCGTCAACTCGCATTCTCAAGATGCCAAATTGGGGAGTAAGTCGAAGCCCATGAAATTTTGGAAAACATGGAAATGGAGAAACAAGACTATTTATGCCATCGATCCACAAGTCCAGACATCGTCTATCTTTCTGAATTGTTAAAAAAAAAGTTACTCAGGAAGAAGCTTAACCTCCAGAATTGCATAAAATGTTGAGGTTGCCTGTGGATACCATCTAAAAAAATATCGAATTAAAAGTTGTTTTCAACGCTCCCATTGGTGCAACAATGAGAGGGAGATCAATGGCGAGTTTTTACGGTTATATCAGTTATCTGCCAGGGAGGGGAAACGGCAGCGACTTGGGCCGTTGCCAGCCAACGTAAAATAAGGGAAAATTGTTATGCTCTGGACAATCTGCGTGGTCCTGATATTGCTGTGGCTGCTAGGTACGGTTTCTTCATGCACGAGCTCTTTTGCGTATCTGCTCATATATTCCTTGAAAATTTTCTGTTATATTCTTGCGTGTGCAGTTCACTATGACTGGTCAGCGGTTATGCCGTTTGACTGTAAAACTGGAACAAGTCTATGTCAAAACCACTTAACTGGGCGTATCGGCCAGCCGCCAAGCCCGGCGGCCGAAATGCAGGGCGCCGTACAGCCCGGCCGCCACGATCGTCAACAGCAGGGCCAGCAGCACTGCGGGCGGCCGTTCCAGATCGACGGCCTCAATCTCCGGTCGCCGCATCAGCCAATACAGGCTGGCCCAGATCGCCAGAAACAGCAGCGTTCCTTTTAGATGGCTTATGGAAGGCACGCCGACTCCGGGGACCGATCAGTGGAACAGGCGGGCGAGATCGACGTCCTGTTTTTCCGGCTCGGAGAACTCCAGCAGTCGGAACGGCCCGAAATTGAACGACCGGGCGATCAGGAGATCCGGGAACTGTTCGATGCGGACGTTATTGATATTGACGCTGTCGTTATAAAACTCGCGCCGGTCGGCGATGGCGTTTTCCAGGCCGCTGATCCGGCTTTCCAAATGGCGGAAATTGTCGTTGGCGCGCAGCTCGGGATAGGCTTCGGCCACCGCGAACAACTGGCCCAGTCCCAGTCGCATCTGCGTCTCGGCGGCGCCCAGCTTGGCCAGGTCGCCGCGTTGTTGGGCGTCGGAAACCGCCTGGCGGGCGCGCATCACCGCTTCCAGCGTGTCTTTTTCATAACGCATGTACTGCTTGCAGGTTTCGACCAGCTTGGGCAGTTCGTCGTGACGTTGCTTCAGCAGGATGTCGATGTTGGACCAGGCCATGCTGACGTTGTGCTTGAGCGTCACCAGGCGGTTGTAGAGCACGATGCTGTAGAGAATCAGCAGCACGATGGCGACGAGCAGGATGATCGTGATCGGGTTCATGAGCCTCGGGGTCCGCGGTGGCTGAAAACGCGCTTGAGTATAGCCGCTCGACTCGATTTGGCGGGAAGGTTCGTAATCTTAGGATTGCCGGATAAAATCTGATCGGAGGAGCATCACCCCACTGCGGAGCCGGGATGCGGATCATCGCCTGCATCATGGAATCGGTCGATGCAGGGCGATCCTGGAACCCATCGGCGAGCCCGCCACCCGGCCCCGCGTCGCCCAGGCGCGGGGGTCGCCGGAGTGGTACGAAGACGCCGGGAGCGCCTCGCACGGGAAGGAAGACCCGGCGATGCTGGGCGATCCGCTCTCGCTTTCCCTACCGCAAAAAAAACCGTCTCCCACTCCCACGGCAGGCTGACTGGGGGATGCCAGTCGAGCGCGCCCCTAGTTTAGGCGACGAGGCGAAGCCGGGTGGATGGGGGCTGGATCGGGATGTTCGCATAGAGGCGCGCTGTTTCGCTTTGGATATGATGATTGATGAACGGCTCCCACTCGTCGTTGAGGGCCACGCAGCGCAGGTTCAACAGGGCTTGGGCGCCGGGGAGAGTCCAGTGCATCCCGGCTCGTTCCATCCGGTCCTTGACGACGTGGCGGCAGGCCTCTTCGATCACGTCGGAGGCGATGGGGTGGCCGGCGGCGAGGTGCCGATCATCGTGGATGCGGTCGCGGTGGCGGTCGAAATAACCGTGAATCGCCGCCAGCCGGGTACGGGTGGCGGCGGGCCATTCGCTCTGCTCGGCGAGGTGTTGCCGCCAGCGGATCACGCCGGTGCCCGTCCCGCTCAACAGTCCCAAGACCAGTCGTTTCATCCACTTCAGCGCCCTTTCGCTGCCGGGGTCATGGAACAAATGCACCGCCTCCCACAGGGAGCCGGTGGCGTGCAGCAGGTCGAGGATTTCCACCCGTGGGGCCGCGCCCAAGGTCGCGGCGGCGGCGTCCCACAGGGAGGTTTGCCCGTCCATGAGCAACACCCAGGGCTGTGGGTGGTCGGGGTCGCGCCGGCGGGCTTCCGCCCGCAACCACGGGAAAACCACCTCGACCGGGCGCGGTGGGGCCAGGGCCTCGGCCACGGCGGCGACCACCGGCCGCACCGCGCACACCCGCTTCTCTTGGAGGACGGGCCGGCGCGGTCCGGTCCGCCGGCGCCGGGGCGGCGGGATCACGAAACAGCGCTTCGACCACCGCCAACGGGGTCCGCACGTGGGGCTCGATCGGGTAGGCCGCGCCCAGTACGGCCATTTTCTTGCGGTCGGGCTTGGGCCCCCGGGCGTGGTCGTGGGCAGCAACGGCGGATCTGCTCCAGGGTCTGGAGTCCTTGAGTCTTGAGGGTCAAGATCATCCTCCTCCGATGATGCCCGTCCCCGCATCGCCTTCAGGCTCATCTCACCTTGGAATCACGTCCCCCGTTCAGGCTCATGTGTCATTGGAAGAGGCTGCTCCAGGCGCTGGGGCTGACGGGCCCGCAACGGGCGCTGATCGTCGGGGCGATCATCGGGCGTATGGCTGCCTTGGGCTCGGAGCGGGCGACCCACCGCTGGTTGGGCGAACGCAGTGGGCTGTGGGAGTTGCTGGACATCGACTTCGCGGCCCTGCCCTTGGCGCGCCTCTACGAGGCGTTTCCCCTGACCTGCCCCCAGTGCGGCGCCGAGATGCGGATCATCGCCTTGATCACGGAGTCCGTGGTTGTGCGGGCGATCCTGGAGCACATCGGCGAGCCCGCCACCTCCAATATTCCACGGCAGGCCGATTGGGGCCCGATTTGGGCGTACCGATCACCATTCGGGGGGCATAAGGCGGGGCGGGCCACCCCTTGACCACGCCTCTGGGGAGAGGATACTTGGACGTAGGCGGTTGGATTTCCTATCCTTTTCAGTTCGTGGTCAGGCGTTTACGCTCCTCCCGCCGCTTGATCGTGTTCTCCTTGCGGATCTGCTCGTACTTGATCTTGATCAGTTGCTGCTGCTGATTGAACTCGGCCAATCGGTCCATCAACAACCGCGGGCTCGCCTCTTCCGCTTGTCCGACCTGAAGCATCATCGTGTTGACAAACGCATGCTGTGAATCGGGTTCGCGAAGCTCGTCCCGCTCCGCCCACTGCAACTGGAAATCTTCCTCCAGGTTCGCCCGCTCCCATGCCCTCAGGGGTTCCCCGTTCGCGTACTTCGAGAGTGTGCCGGCATTGCGCTCCTGAATTCTCTCGGCTTCTTTTTCGGCCCGCTGATTCCATTGCTCTTCCTGCCGGGTGAGTTCGCCACCGATCGGGGTTGCGAGTATCGGAGGGTATTCGGCCGTCAGCCCGAGCGATTCCGCCTCGGTCACAATTCTTTCGTCCATCTCGTCGAGCAACGCATGTTGGTTCTCGATCAGCGTCATCTTCTCGCGATGGAGTCGTTCGGCTGCCTCTTTCCTGATCTGGAAAAGCGCATCCGAGTAGCC
>JAWOHQ010000498.1:0-3350 GCA_046485105.1 Candidatus Competibacteraceae bacterium
CCAACATCGGCCACTATCGAGCCGCCGGCAAGGTCCTGACCGGCCAGTCCAACATTCCGACCCGCTTGTGGATTTCCCCGCCGACCAAGATGGACGCCCATCAATTGAGCGAGGAAGGGTACTACGCGATTTATGGGACCGCCGGCGCACGAATGGAAATGCCGGGCTGCTCGCTGTGCATGGGCAACCAGGCGCGGGTGGCCGACGGGGCGACCGTGGTCTCGACCTCGACCCGCAACTTCCCCAACCGGCTGGGCAAGGGCGCCAACGTGTACCTGAGTTCGGCGGAACTGGCGGCGGTCTGCGCGCTGCTGGGCAAGATCCCAACCTTCGATGAGTACATGAGCTACATGGGCGAGATCGGCGCCAAGGGCGCCGAAATCTACCGCTACCTTAATTTCGATCAGGTGCCGGAGTATCGTGAAGTGGCGGATCAGGTGAAACTGGCGGCCTGAGCGGCGCCGGATCACCTCTAATCCCAATCAATCCCCGCGAGTGATGCTTGCGGGGATTTTTATTGTTGACCGGCTCGGAGAGGTGGGGTCATGCCCAAAGCCGCGACGCTCGACCGGGAAGCGACCACTTCGAACCCCGCAATCCCGAATACCTCGGAATCATGCGCCCCGCATCGCTACCGCTTGACGGTCGCCGAATACCGCCGTCTGGGGGAAATGACTATTTTCGCCGAAGATTCCCGAGTGGAACTCATCACCAGTCCCCTTGAACCTCACCGCCGGATCATGGTCAAGGCTGGCATGTCCCTCGACGGAGATCCACCCCATGTTCGGCTTCCACGCTCGACCCAAGCTCGACCTGCCTCGCCCCGAAGAAGCCTTACCTGGCCGCCCCCAGCCGGTATCGGTCGCGGAACGACATGCGGTCAACGGCCACCGCATGACTCCACCCTTTCCCGAAGGACTGGAACTGGCGACGTTCGGCATGGGCTGTTTCTGGGGCGCGGAACGGCGCTTCTGGAAACTCACTGGCGTGTACTCGACCCTGGTGGGCTACGCCGGCGGCCATACGCCCAACCCGCATTATGAGGAAGTCTGCTCCGGACGGACCGGCCACGCCGAAGTGGTGCGGGTGGTGTTCGACCCGGCGGTCATCAGCTATGACGAGCTACTCGCGGTCTTCTGGGAAGCGCACGACCCGACCCAGGGCATGCGCCAGGGCAACGACGTCGGCACTCAGTATCGCTCGGCGATCCACTGCCACGACCCCGCGCAACAAGCCGCCGCCGAAGCCTCCCGAACCCTTTATCAACAGGCGCTGAGCGCCGCCGGTCACGGCCCGATCACCACCGAGATCCGACCCGCGCCGCCGTTCTACTACGCCGAGGACTATCACCAGCAGTATCTGGCCAAGAATCCGGGCGGCTACTGCGGGCTGAGCGGGACCGGGGTCGCGTGTCCGGCGGAACGGGTGGCATCCCGAGTCGCTTGATGCTATTCTTGTGCTGAAAAATGAAAATCGTTTCCGAAAGCCCCTTTTTTAGTCATTAATTCGACGCGAACGATGGTAAATCAGCCTTGTTCGACGCCTTTTCAACCCCACTACATCCGAAACAGAGGAGAGTCCTAGATGGCAATCACTCACGATGGCGCAACTCGCACCAGCAACGCCAACTTGTTGAAATGGGTCGATGAGATCGTCGCCCTGTGCCAGCCCGACAAGGTTGAATGGGCCGATGGCTCGCAAGAGGAATACGACCGGCTGTGCCAGTTGATGGTGGATGGCGGCACGTTCACCCGCCTGAACCCAGAGAAGCGCCCCAATTCCTATCTCGCCCGGTCGCATCCGTCCGACGTGGCGCGGGTCGAGGATCGCACCTACATTTGCTCGGAGTCCAAGGATGACGCCGGCCCGACCAACAACTGGGCGCCGCCGGCCGAAATGCGCGCGACCTTAAAGGAGCGTTTCACCGGCTGCATGCGCGGTCGCACCATGTATATCATCCCCTTCAGCATGGGTCCGATCGGCAGTCCCATCGCCCAGATCGGCATCGAGATCACCGACTCGGCCTATGTGGTGGTCAACATGCGGATCATGACCCGCATTGGCAGCAAGGTGCTCGACGCGCTGGGCAGCGACGGCTTCTACGTCCCATGCGTGCATTCGGTCGGCGCGCCGCTGACCCCCGGTCAGAAGGACGTGCCTTGGCCGTGCGAGCCGGAAATCAGCCGCAAGGCGATCGTGCATTTCCCGGAAACCTACGAGATCTGGTCCTATGGCTCGGGCTACGGCGGCAACGCCCTGCTCGGCAAGAAGTGCCTGGCCCTGCGCATCGCCTCGGTCATGGCGCGCGACCAGGGTTGGCTGGCGGAACACATGCTGATCCTGGGCCTCGAATCGCCCGAGGGTAAAAAAACCTATGTCGCGGCGGCCTTCCCCAGCGCCTGCGGTAAGACCAACCTGGCCATGATCGTCCCGCCCCAGGGTTTCGGCAAATGGAAGGCGCTGACCGTCGGCGATGACATCGCCTGGATCAAGCCGCGTCCCGATGGCACGCTGCGCGCCATCAACCCCGAAGCTGGGTTCTTCGGCGTCGCGCCCGGCACCTCCTACGATTCCAACCCCATGGCGATGGAATCGATCAAGGCCAATTGCATCTTCACCAACGTCGTGTTGACCGACGACGGCGACGTGTGGTGGGAAGGCATGGGTGTGGCAGCTCCGGCGCACGGCATCGACTGGCAGGGCAACGACTGGACGCCGGATTCCGGCAAGCCGGGCGCGCATCCCAACTCGCGCTTTACCGCCCCCGCCGCGCAATGCCCGACCATCGACCCGGCCTGGGAAGATCCCGAGGGCGTGCCGATTTCGGCGTTCATCTTCGGCGGGCGCCTGTCCAAGACCTTCCCGCTAGTCTATCAGGCCTTCGACTGGAACCATGGCGTGTTCATGGCGGCCACCATGGGTTCGGAAGCCACCGCGGCGGCGATCGGCCAGGAGGCCATCCGCCGCGATCCGTTCGCCATGCTGCCGTTCTGCGGCTACAACATGGCCGACTACTGGGCGCACTGGATCAAGATCGGCAAGACCCCCGGACTCAAACTGCCGCAGATGTTCCGGACCAACTGGTTCCGCAAGGATGCCAACGGCAAATTCGCCTGGCCGGGCTTCGGGCAGAATCTGCGGGTCCTCGAATGGATCGTGAAGCGGACCAACGGCCAGGTCGGCGCCGTGGAGAGTTCGTTCGGCTACATGCCGCGCTTTGAGGATCTGGACTTGAACGGCCTGGACTTCACCAAGGAGCAGTTCGACGCCATCACCAGCATCAGCCGCGCCGAAGCGACCAGCGAGATCGAAGAGATCAAGGGCTTCTTCGACAAATTCGGCCAGAAGCT
>JAWOHQ010000014.1:0-5318 GCA_046485105.1 Candidatus Competibacteraceae bacterium
CCGTTACCTCACGGGATCCTACCTTGCTCACAACGGCGAGCTTCGACGCCGTCACCGTCATCCCGTGAGCCAGCCGTCCATGCGACGCTCGATGCAAGGCGGCGAACAGCGGGATCGCGATGATGAGAATGGGGGCCTGGCCGCTCATTCGGGCCGATTCCGCAGATCCTCAAGGATATCATCCTCCTCGATGGAGCCATGGACCCGGTGAATCTTTTGGAGAAGGGCCAACGCCACCCCCAAGGTGCCCACCCCGACCACGATGGCGGTGAGCATGAGAACGTGCGGCAATGGATTGGCGTAGGCTACCGCCTCGATGACCGGGGCGGTGGAGCTAGCCACGCCGTGGCCCTCCAAAATGATCGGGATCGAAGCGCCCTTCTTTTCGCCGACGGAGATGTAGAACAGAATGATGGCGGTCTGGAAGATGGTCATGCCGATGACCTTCTTCATGAGATTATTCTTGGCGATCATGCCATACAGGCCGATCAGCAGCAGGATCAGGGCGGCCCAGTAGTTGTACTTGGCGACGATAAACGGTAGCAACTCGTCCACGGTTACAGACCCTCGTCCAAATCCCCACCCGAGGCCAGGTCGAGGTAGAGCGACACCATGACGGCCATGACCGTGATCCCGACCCCGATTTCCACGGCGAGAATCCCGTGCGAGCGAGCCATGACCTCGGTGGAGCCGAGCATCCCAGCGAGGGCGGCGTAGCCGAGAAAGTTCCAACCCAGCGCCATGCACAGCGCGCCGACGCCGGCGTAGAGCAACACGCCGGCGGCGCAGCAGAACAGCACCGTTTTTTCCCGGAACCGCGCCAGCACCACCCGCAGGTCGTAGCACAGAGCCAGCAGGATGAAGCTGGTGCCAAAGATCACCCCGCCCTGAAAGCCGCCGCCGGGGCTGTAATGGCCGTGGGCCACGACGTACAGGGCGAAGACCTGAATGGCGGGAACGAGCAGGCGAGCCGCGCCCTGGAGCACGATATCCTGACTTTCCCGCTGGGGCCGAGGCCGCACCACTTTCGGGCGCCGGCGCAGGGAGCGGCGCAGGATCGTCAGTACGATCAGCCCGGCGGCCAAGATCACCACCGTCTCGAACAGGGTGTCGTAGCTCCGGTAGTCGGCAAGCACTGCGGTCACAATGTTGGGTACCCCGGTTTCCTCCAGACCCTTTTCCAGATAGTGGGACGACAGATGCAGGCTGGCCGGCGACGCGGGGTCGCTCCAATCGGGTAGATCCATCGCGGCCTGGAGCAGGAGTACGCCGATCAGCGTCACGAGAACCAGAGTCAATTGTTTCAATCCTTGGACCTCCGGTTGAGGTGCAGCACGGTGCCGAGAATCAGGACGGTGCTGATTCCGGCGCCCACCGCCGCCTCGGTAAAGGCCACGTCGACCGCCAGCATCTCGGTCCACGCCAAGCAGAGCAGAAAGCTGTAGACCCCGCCGATCACCGCGCAACTGATTAGATCCTTGAGGGACAAGGCGGCGATGGCGCAGATCACCGCCATTAGCAGGAGCAGCAGGTCGAATTGCCAAAGCAGACTTGCATCCCAGTCCATGGCTCGATCACCTTACGGTTTGGGAGACGGCGACGCGGCGTCGGCATCGGCGGTCGCCAGTTCCGGTGGTGCCGGCTTGACCCAGTACGGCGCCCGGGCCTCGTACCCGGCGTCGATGATGGCGTGCGCGGCGACGGGGCTGGACACAAACACAAACAGGATGATCAGGAATAGCTTGAGTCCAACCAGCACGGATGCGCCGCTGAAATCGTGCAGTTGATACAGAATCAGGCCGCCCAGCAGGAGCATGGTGGAAAGGGTGTCCCCTTTGCCGGCCGCATGCACCCGGCAGTAGAAGTCGGGAAAACGCAACAACCCGATGGTGGCGCCGGCGAACAGCAGCAGACCGCCGACCAGGAGAAGCACGACGATGACATCAAGCACGGGAATCTTCCTCGGATTCTACGGAGAGGTTGGCCAGTTCGGCGGCTGGCTGAACGTGGCGTTGCGAAAAACGCGAAGCGGCGATGGAGGTGATGAAGTTAAGCAGAGCGTAAGTCAGCGCGATGTCTACGAACATCTCGACCCGTCCGTACAGAGTTCCAATCAGAACGATGAGTACCGTGGTCTTGGTGCCGATCACATTGGCCGCCAGAATCCGGTCGATGATGGTCGGCCCGCTGATCGCCCGGTAGAGGGTCAGCATCATGAGCAGCAACAGGGCTACCCCCACGACGATTAGCATCGCGTCCATGAATTAGCGCGCCTCCGGCTCGAAAACCCGCGCCACCCGGCGCTCCATCTCGCTGACTGAGTCGCTGGCCAAATCACCGGCGGCTTCCGGGGTGATGGCATGGATATAAAACAGGTCGCCATGGACCCGGATGGTGACCGTGCCCGGAGTCAGGGTGATGGAATTGGCCAGCACGAAACGGGCGAAATCGGTTTTGAGGCGGGTGCGGAAGGTGAAGATGCGCGGATCGATGTGCTGCATGGCCCGAGGCGAGAGGGCCAGGGCGGTGACGTGGAAATTGGCGACCAGGATTTCTCCGAAGAGCCAAATGGCGAAGCGACAAAAGCGCCCGGCTTCGGCCAGCCGGGCAGTCAATTTTTTCTCGCGTTCCTCAAACAGGAGATCGTGGGACAGCCAGGCGACCAGTCCGCTGGACAATACCCCCATAACGAGGTGGAACAAGTCGAACTTGCCCGACATAACGATCCACATGCCGAACAGGATGCAGAAGGTGGCGATGGCGAACATGGGTGCAAGCCGGACTCCAGGTACGATTGTTACGACAGGAGGCGTTGAGGACAGTCTGCCGCCTCCTTGATCGGGATTGCCTGAAAGCCTAGTCGAGAAATCGCGTTCGTCAACGGACGCTTTGTCGGCGGCCAAAATAAAGGCCCCAAGACGCTGGCTGGCCAGCATCCACGTCGAACTCGCGGTGGTTCGCCGGCGCGCGAACAGGCCGGCCGCCTCCGTTTAACCGGGATGCTCTTCCTCCGACGGACTGGCGAGGATGTGTGTGTCGGGATCGTAACGATCCTTGAGTTCATCCTTGACCGTGCCCTCCCAAAACGGCACGCCGACGAAATAGCCAGCGCGGCCGATGGCATGGGCGGCCACCGGCGCGGTGAGCATGGTGAACAGGATGATGGCGACGGCTCGCGCCAGCACGTCCGCTTCGGAGAAGTACACCGCGACCCCAAGCAGCATCAGCCCGGCGCCGAGCACGCCCGCCTTGGTCGTGGCATGCATTCGGGTCATCAGGTCGGGCATGCGCACCAGGCCGAGAGCGGCGATGAACATGAATAAGGCGCCGACTAGCAGCAGTAGTCCCGCCAGCAGATCAATCATCGCGGTGTCCCCCTTTTTCCAGATAGCGAGCGAAGGCGATCGCGGTCAAAAAAGCGGTCAGCGCCAGCACCAAAGCCACGTCGAGGAACGCGGTCTGGCCGCTGAAGAAGGTGTAGGCGACGATCAGGCCGACGGTGAGCGAGGCGATCAGCTCCAGCGCCACCACCCGGTCGGGCAGGGTCGGTCCCTGGACCAGACGAAAGAACCCGAGCCCCAGCGAGACGCTCAGAATCAGATACACCAAAGGTTGCAGGATTGAAGAAAACATGCCGAACTCCTAACGCATGACTTCCAGGATGCGCCGCTCGAACTCGCGCAAGCTCTCTCGGGTCGGTTCGTCGCCGTCGAAGTACATGGCGTGAATGTAGAGCACCTTGCGGTCCCGGGAGACGTCGAGGCTCAGGGTGCCCGGCGTGAGCGAAATCAGGTTGGCGACAATGGTGATTTCGCCATCGGTTTTCGCCTCTAGCGGAAAGGCAATCACCGCCGGCCGCATGTGGTGGGCTGGGGTCAGCACATCGTAGGCGACCTTCAGATTGGATTTGACCAACTCGCCGATGAAGTAGAAGGAAAAGCGGATCAGCCGCGGCACTCGGGCGGCATAGCGGGCGAACTCGGGGATGTCGCGCAAGCCGAAGGCCAGCACCAGGTAGCCGACGATGAACCCAATCAGCAGATTGGCGCCGCTCAGATTGCCCCACAGCGCGGTCCAGATCAGGGCCAGCAATAGATTCCAGGTCAGGGCGATCATGGCCGTACCCCCAGCACCGCCTCGATGTAACCGGCGGGATCGAGCAACTGGCCGGCGGCGGCTTCGGCCAGGACATAGATGGGCTGGGCGCTGAGACCGATGATCAGGGTCAGCACCGCCAGTCCGGCGATCGGCAGGTAGTACAGGTACAGGTCGCGACCGCGACCGGATTCGGAGCGGCGCGAGACCGGTTCGGATGCGACCTCCCCCGCCGGCACCGCCTTCCAGAACACCTCGCCCCAGATCTTGATCATCGAGTAGAGCGTGAGCAACCCGACCAGCAGGGCCACCCCGACCGCAACCCACGCCCCGGTTTCCAGACCGGCGCGGATCAGGATGAACTTGGCGAAGAATCCCGACAACGGCGGCAATCCCGCCAGCGATAGCGCCGGAATGAGGAACAGAATCCCGACCCACGGCGTGTCGCGGTAAAGCCCGCCCAGTTCCTTGAGTTCGTAGCTGCCGCGCAGCCGGTACACCAGGCCGCTGACCAGGAACAGATTCGCCTTCACGATGATGTGGTGCATGATGTAGAACACCCCGCCGACCAGGGCCAGCGGAGTGAACAGCGCCAGCCCGAGGATCATGTAGCCGATCTGGCTGATGATGTGGAAGGACAGGATGCGGCGGAACTCGAACTGCGCCGCCGCCCCGAGCACGCCGGTCAACATGGTCAGTCCGGCCATCCACAGCAGCAGGGTGTGGGTGAACTCGACCTCCTGGGTGAAAATCAGCGTGAAGACCCGAAACAGCGCGTACACGCCCACCTTGGTCAACAACCCGGCGAATAGCGCCGACACCGCCACCTGCGGGGTATGGTAGGACGCCGGCAGCCAGAAAAACAGGGGAAAGGCGGCGGCCTTGATGCCGAAGGAGACCATGAACAGGATCGAGATCGCCGTCACCAGTCCGGTTTTGCTGTCGTCGATCTGGCCCAGCTTCCAAGCGAGATCGGCCATGTTCAACGTGCCGGTCAGGCCGTAGAGCAACCCGACCGCAGTCAGGAACAAAACCGAGGAGAGCAGGTTGAGGGTGACGTACTTGATCGCGCCTTCCATCTGCGCCCGTTCGCCGCCCAGGATCAGCAGGGAGAAGGACGCGACCAGCAACACCTCGAACCAAACATAGAGATTGAAAATGTCGCCGGTGAGAAACGCGCCGCAGACCCCGGCCAGCAGCAGATGCATCAGTGGGTAGTAGCC
>JAWOHQ010000165.1:0-8050 GCA_046485105.1 Candidatus Competibacteraceae bacterium
GTTTCAGGCCCTCGACCTGTTGCTGGAGTTCAAGTATCTGAGCCTGAAAGACCTGGGGTTGACGGGAGAGCAGGCGCGGGAAAAGACGCGAGAGGAATTGATCGCCTTGCCGGTGGTGGCGGCGAAATTGAACGAGGCCGAGGCGCAGGCCCGGCGCTACGGCGCGGCGTTACGGGAACGGTATGGGTTGACCGACCTGCGCTCGTTCGCCGTGGTGGGCATGGGCTTGGAGCGCGTGGTCTGGCGAGTGGTGGCGTAGCCGCGCAATCCCCCTAACCTCGCTTTTCCAGGAAGGACCGCGCGGATATACGGGATTCCACTCTCAGCGGGCCACCTCCCCGTCCTGCAACTCCACCCGGTTCTGTTTCTGGTTGTAACCCGTCCGGGCGATGAGTTCGTAATCCAGTTCCACCTTGCCGCCGGCGGGTACTTCGGCCTCGAATTGCACGGTCTGGAAATCGTGCAAGGTTGGATTCAGACGGCTCCGAAACACGATATCGCCCGGAAATTCGCGGCGGATTTGCGCCTTGATCGGCTGGCGGCCGTAGTTGCGAAGCCGTTGCTGGTAGACCGTATGCTCGTCCCAGCCGGCCACCCGACTGTCCAGTTCCAGCCTCAGACCCCGGTCGCCCAGCTTGTGATAGAGATCGCCGCCCCGGACCTGAAACCACAGGTTGTCGCGGTAAACCTTGCGCTTGACCAACTCGAACACCACCAGCGGATCGGGGCCGAGATTGAGCTCAATCTTGTCGCCGATGGGGACGTACTTGAGGGACTGGCGGGTCAGATAGCTCAACCCGTCGCGGCCGTTGGCGCGGAACACCCGGATCGTTCCATCCGGCAGCGGCGTACCGCCCAGCTTGGACGCCGTATCGTTGCGCAGCAGGTAGAGCCGCACCAGTGGGTCGCCGTACTCGCGCGGCCGGTAGCGATACTCGACGGTCATCGGCACTTCGTCCGCCTCGAAACTGCGCAGGCGTTTGGCCCAGCCGTTCGGCACGGTTTCGGTCCCTTCGATGGTGTAGATGAAATACTCGCTCAAGCCTTCCTTGATGATCTCCTTGGGCGCGGCCATGTCCGCCGCGATAGCGCTTTCGAGCATCATCGCCGGCGCCGCGGGCGCGGGCGCCATCATCCGGCGGGCGGCTTTCTGGCGCAGATCCCGGTATTCCTCGCTTCTGAGTTCGTCCACCCGCCCGACCGAGAGCCGGGCCAGTTCGGCGATTTTCTCCACCAGATTGATCGTGCCCACCACCAGCCGCACCTGAGCGTTCTCATAGTCCTCGCCGGACTGGTTGCGCACCCGCACGAAGCTTTCCAGCCGCAGGGCTTTCTCCTCGGGATCGGCGATGGCCAGATAATCCGCCTCCCAGGTGATGCCGGAAGTGAAGTAGCTGATCTCGATGACCGCCTCACGGTCGGCGTCGCTCTGGACGTTCCAGAACAGGGTTTGTGGCCGGTCGTGCGGGAAGGTGGTATCCAGCACTTCCAGCCCTGACGGCGGTTCGCGGAAGGTCAATTCCACCGAGGTCGGATCGATCAGGGTGTTGGCCCAGGAGAATTGCAATGGGTTGACGCCCTGCTTGAAGCTCAGCACCCGGCTTTCCCGCACCAGGGTCAAATCCTCGGAGTTGTAGATGGTCAGTTGCACCGTCCGCCGCTCGGGCACGGTGGCTAGATTCAGATTGCTGGCCGCCAGCGCCAGCGGCAACAGCAGCATGGCTAACCCACAGCCCAGCCAGACCAGCCGATTCAGGTTTTTGTTCGAAGTCATGGCGTTCACCACTCGTTATTCAGGGTCAGCCGCAGGGTGTGAATCTGCTTTGGCGCCGGGCCGTCGGCGGGACGGGCGGGCAACTCGACGTGAAACAGCAGCTGGTCGGCGTCGCTCTTCTCGAGATCGGGATCGCGCAGGGTGCCGTCGCCCAGTTGCCATTCCGGGTCGCGGCCACTGTCGCCGCGAATCTGGTCGCGAATCTGGCGGACGCTCTCGACGATGTCCAGCGTCGCGGGCGTATCCTTGAAATTCTCGATCTCGTATTTCAGCGTCACGTCGTAGCGGTACAGATTACCGGCGATGCGCTGGCTTTCGTTGCGGTCCACGGTACGCCGCACCGCGATGTCGCGGGCCAGCCCCAGATAGAGTTTGAGTTCGTCGTCGGGCGGGGTGAACGCACCGCGATCCTCGCCCAGAAAGGCCGTGCCGCCTTGGCCGTCATCCTGAAAAATCCGCGCCTTGCCGGCCGGCAGCGGGTCCTGGCCCAGCTCGCCGCCGGCGTTCTCGATAACGTAGTGCATCGGCACGTTGAGTTGGTCCTTGGCGCGATCCAGATAGCCGAACGCTGCCGGGTCGATGGTATAGGTCTTGCGCACCGGCACGGCGGCGAAGCGACTCAGTTGGACTTCCTTGGTTTCACTCAAGCCCAGCGGTTTGCTGAAGCGCTCGCCGACCCCGGCCCAGAATTCGGCGCTGGCGTAGGCTTCGTTGGCGTTGTTGTTGACGCGCAGCAGTTGCGCCAGATTCAGAGTCTTCTCAGCGCGGTCGGCCACCGCCCGATAGTGGAAATCCTTGCTCAGCCCACCCAGCACGTAGCTGATCCGCACCCGCACCGCGCCGGACTCGGGCGCGGCGACCGCCCAGACCAGCGCATTCTCATTGGGCGGATAGCTGACCGACAGCACTCGGGCCTCCAGCGGTTGCTCGGCGGGCGACGGGAGAATGCGCAGCACCAGGGTATCGGGGTCGATGCGGGTGTTGGCCCAGGAGAAATCGACCTGGTTGACGCCCTGGACCAGAGGCACGATGCGCTCTTCCTCAACCAGGGCCATTTGCGGGTGATCGAGCTGGATCTCCACCCGCTCGCGCACCGGCAGGGTGGTCAGTTTGATGCGGGCCAGCGCATCCAGTGGCGCGGCGAACAGCAGCAGGATGCCGAGCGAATACAGCCATCGGGTTCGATTCATCAGTCGCGACCTCACGGGGTTGAGAAAAAAGCCGGAAACCATCACGCCTTGAGTCCATCAGAAAGACATGGTTTATGGTTTAGAGCCTATACGAAAAATACATACCTATAAATCAATATGTTATATGTAGGAGCGGCCTTGGCCGCGATTGCTGACCCTTCTATCGCGAGCAAGCTCGCTCCTACAATCAATAGGTTAGTTTTCGTATAGGCTCTCAGCGCCGAACCGCGCGCCGAGCGAGAGCAAATCGGCCCGGCGACCGTTCAGTTCGGTGCATATTCTCAGTGCATATTCAACGCCACGGGAGAACATGATGCACTTTGCCCCCCTGATCGGCCTCCTGCTATGGCTCGATGCGACCGGCGTCGCCCTCGCCGACGAGTTCGCCGAGCGCCGAAAAAGCCTTAACGCGGATATCGCCGCTCTCGCCCGACAGACCGCCGTCGAGACCGGTCGCCGCGAATTCGCTCCCGAGGTGATGGCCGCGCTCGACCGGACGCCGCGCCATCGCTTCGTGCCCGCTGCACAGGTCCCTTACGCCTACGATAACCGGCCGCTGCCGATCGGGCACGGCCAGACCATCTCTCAACCGTACATCGTTGCCCTAATGACCGACCTGATTCAGCCTCAGCCGGGACAGGCGGTGTTGGAAATCGGCACCGGTTCAGGTTATCAGGCCGCGGTGCTGGCCGAACTGGTGGAACAGGTTTATACCATCGAAATCATCGAACCGCTGGCGGTCCAGGCCACGAAGGTTCTGGAAGCCCTGGATTACGCCAACGTCCAAACCCGCGTCGGCGACGGGTATTACGGTTGGGAGGAGGAGGCACCCTTCGACGCCATCATGGTCACCGCCGCCGCCAGCCACGTCCCGCCGCCGCTGATCCGTCAGCTCAAGCCCGGCGGACGCATGGTGATCCCGGTGGGGGCGCGATTCCTGACCCAGCATCTGTTGCTGGTGGAAAAACAGGCGGATGGGAGCCTGACGACCCGGCAGATTCTGCCGGTGCGCTTCGTACCGCTGACTGGCGGACCGTCCTGACTGGCGGGTGCTGATCGAAGGGTAATCATTCAGTTCCCTCTCCCCCTGCCAAGGGGGAGAGGGTTAGGGTGGGGGGGTAAGTCCTTGAATCCACGATCCTCACCCCCAACCCCTCTCCCGCCTGAGGGAGAGGGGAGTAAACGGTTACTTCTGGATCAGTGCTTCCAACGCCGCCGGGGCGCAGGCGTCTCCCGCCAGAGCCTGCTCCAGACCGGCGATGCGCTCGCGCAGTCGGGCGTTGGCCGCTTCCCGCCGGGCCAGCAGTGCCGCGCCATCGACCAGCGGCGCATTGGCCGCCGACGGCGCGCGTTCCCAGGAAGGGGAGCCGGCGCGGCCGAACAGCCAGCCAGCGACAATGCCGCATACCAGGATCGCCAGCGCCGCCAGACCCCAGACCCCGGCGCGCTGGTAGCGGGGAATCGCCGTCTCGGCGGCGTAAACCGTGAATTGAGCCTGTTCCCGATCATTCATGAGCTTATTCCTCAGCGCTCCACCGTGAAGGTTGTGACCGGCGCCAGGGCGTTGGGCCGGATCTTGCCCTTGAACACCGATTCCTGGCCGTTCCGAACCAGCCGCACCTGGAACGGCGTCTCCCGGGGAGCCTCCTCGTCTTTGCGCGGGGCATAGCGGACCGCAATTTCATAGGCGCCGGGCGCCGCCTTGCCGGCCCGCCAGAAGACGTTTTCCACCGGACGGCCGCTTATATTGGCCCGGGAGGCGTTCGCGTCCACATCCAGGGTACCGCCGCATTCGGCCGGATTGCGGTAGTCCAGTTGCCGGCCGGACGGGCAGCGGACCACCAGATCGAGGTCGCCATGTCCGTTCCACAGCAGGGTTGCGGTGATCTCGCCGGTCGCCGCGCCGGCGGCCGACAGGCGGCTGGTGAATTCCCGCCGCTCCTCGGGAGTCGGCTCAGCCTTGACCGGCGGTTCGGCTCTGACAGAGGGTTCGGTCCTGACCGGCGGTTCGGTCCTGACCGGCAGTTCGATCGGTGGTTGCGCTCGCGACACTGCTACCGGCTCCCGATCCGTCAGGGCCTCTTCAAGTTCTCGCCCCAGCCGTGGAGTGGCGCGCTCTGGTTCCACCCCCCATGCAGAACCGGTTTTGTCGCCAGGAACAACAACCGGGGGCTGGATACGAGCGGAACCGGCCGCCGCCGAATCCGGAGCGGGCAACGAACATTGGCCGCGCCGTTCGGCGAGTTGCACCAGCAACTTTTCAAACCGGGCCTGCAATTCCACCTCGACACGTTGCGCCTCGGCCAAGGCGCGATCCAGTTCGGCATCCGAGACCGGCGGCCCCGTCGTTTTACCAATTGCAGGATAGGGTGAGGAATTTTCCATCACGACCCAGACGGCCGCCATGACCACCAGCAGGACAGCAAGCGCCACCACGCTCCAGAAATACCGGGAGCCGACCACGACATAGCGCAGCGATGAAGCGGACTCGGACTCCAGCGGCGCGAGTGAAGCGTCGCTGGGTGAGGGGTGAGGGGGGATAGGGGTTGAATCCAGCGCCGGTGCGTCACTGGCCGCGTCTGGAGCAGGTTCCGGCAACAGTTCGGGCGACGGCTCCAGCGTTACAGGTTCCGGCGCGGATTCGAGAATCGGCGGCACTTCAGCCGCCGGCGTCGATTTCGGCAGGGTGGTCGCCAGTTCGGGCATGGCGATCTCCGGAACCACCACGTCGCGCGGTGGCTGGGCCGGAATCGGCGGTGGGACCACCGGGCCACTAACCGGTCCTCCCGGCGTCTCCCAGGGCCGGTCCGGCGAAAAACCCCAGCCGGCGATCACCGGTCGACCCTCCACCAGAAACACCTCGGTTTCGGCCGGCGCGTTTAGCACTGCTTTGAGAATCGCGCCCAGTTGCGTGCGGCGGAGATCGCCGGAACCGGCGTAGCGTTCCGCCAGTTCCCGCCCGCGGCCGAGCAACTCGTCGACCCGGGCGAGAATCGGCCGACGCTGCTCTTCCGCCAACTCGCTCAGCGCCACCGGCGGGCGGTCGGCATCACCTTCGGTGTACCAGTCGATGCGATTGTTGGCGCGGTCGACCACCGGTTCGGCCAGCAGCCATGCCGCGTCCAGATCCAGCTCGCTGGCCAGCACCGCCTGGATTTGCGGGTACAGGGCGTGCAGCGGCTGGCCGAACCCGCCGGTCTCGCGCATGCCATCGAAGGAACCACTGCTTAGGAGAATCTGCTCCACCATGCCTGCCGTGCCCCGTGTTGTTTGCTATCCCGTTGCCGCACCAGATCGAGTACCTGTTCGTTCCTCCTCGCCCGCCATTCAGGCCGCCGGGATCGAATAGCGCGGCCACAGATACTGATTCAGCAGTAATTTCTCCAGCTCGCGGGTCAGATCCACGTTCGAGTCACCATCCTCCTTGACGCTGCCGTGCGAGCAACTGTCCAGCGGCCACAGCGCCACCTTCTCATCAAGGTTGACTTCCTTCCACTTGGGATGGCCGGTTTGCTGGAGTTGGCTGATATTGGCGCGGATCGCCTGGCCCAGCTTGGCGAGCTGCTGGCAGCGCTGGACGAAATAGGGACTCTGCTTGCCGGAGAAATCGAAGCTCATCAGCACCGCTTTCACCGCAATCGTCGGCACGTCGCCCGGTAGCCAGTCATAATCCGCCGCGCCGATCCGGGCCGGCTGGTATTCGCGCAGCATTCGGGGATCGTCCAGCGGCACGAAATGGACGTTCGCCAGCATCGCGGCGAACTCGGGTTTGCTGATCAGGTTGCCGACCTTGGTGAACAGGCTGACCGGCTTGCCGGCGACGTAGAACATGGCGTCGGCCTCGCCCTTGAGCACGGCGGTCACCCCCTGGAGCGGCGGGAGATTGATCGTTTCGGCCGGCTTTACCCCGGTGAGCTGCAACAGGTTCGTCGCGGTCAGCCAGTTGCCGCTGCCCTGCTCGCCCACGACCACCCGCTTGCCCCGCAGGTCGTCGAACGTCTGGACCGACTTGCTGGCGAACAGGTGGACCTCCTCGTTGTAGAACGGGAAGATCAGCCGCAGCCGGCTGGCGACCTGGCGCATCTCCGGGCTCTCCGAGCGGCTCAGGAACCCCAGCACGTCGGACTGCACGATGCCGAAGGTGGCATTTTCCTTGCTGTTGATGCGTCTGATGTTGTCGATCGAGCCTTGGGAATCCTTGACCAGGATGTCCAGCCCCACCGTTTTGGCGACTCCGGCGATGTCGTTGCCGAACTGAATATAGGTGCCGGTCCTGGAACCGGTCACCATGCCGATCTGTTTTGAGTCGTCGGCCACGGCTGGCGCCAAGCCACACAGTCCGAACAGCAAAAACAAACTACCGATCAGCAAACGATTCATGACAATGCTCCCAGCGATGGATCACTAATGAATTTGCCTCGTCCGCGCCACCCACTCATGCGGTCAGGGGGACTTCTCGCCACGCAGCCTTTTCTCTAATTCCTGCAAGGTCGGGTCGAATTCCGACTTCAGTTCCTCCTCCAGACTGCGGTCCGAATCCGGCCTTACCGACGGGATCACCGGCTCCGGCGCGACCGGCCGAACCGGTTCCACCGGCTTAGAGGCGGGCGCGACCGGCTGAGAAACCGGCGGCTCCGGCTGAATCGGCACGACCGGCTCGGGCGCGGGCGCCGGCTCGGGCGCGGGCACCGGCTCGGATGCAGGCGCCGGCTCGGACGCAGGCGCCGGCTCGGGCGCGACGTGGCCGCTCGGGACGGTTGAGGGCGCGGGAGCGACCGGAGGCGCTTCACTGGCGCGGTGGCCGAACCACCACCACCCCGCCACCAGCACCGCCAGCCCCAACAATCCGGCCAGCAGGCCTGACACCCACCGCCGCCGTTGGCCGACCGCACCAGCCCCTTCGGCGGGCCGCGCTTCCGATCCCGGTTCCAGTTGAGGCGACAGGACGCGGGTAGGTTCCTCCCGAACCGGTTCCGGCCGTGGCGGCGCCGGGGCAGCGGCCTCCGCCGCTGTCTCGCGATCGGGTCGAACCGGCGGGACCAGGCGTTCCGACATTTTATGGGCAGAATCCGGACCTGGAGAAACC
>JAWOHQ010000205.1:0-8306 GCA_046485105.1 Candidatus Competibacteraceae bacterium
TGTCGGCGAAGGTCATGAACGACCGCGTGCAAAAGATGATGCGTTTCGGTATCGTGAACCGCAGGGTCTTCGGCGAGAAGCCGCCCGTCGAGGTGGAATACCTACTGACGCCCTTGGGTCAACGCTTCATGCGGATCATCGAGGAAGTGCGTCGGTTGCAGGAAGCCGTCGACCGGGGGACCCTCCTGGAGGGTAGACCTGCCGACCAGGAATAGCCTTCGGCTCAATATGGATTCCAGTCAGTTCACCGCATGAAGCAACCAGCCCTTCAAAGAACAGGGCAACGACGACTTTTATTACAACAACTTACAAAAACTTACAACAACTTACAACAGATTCAACTGGGATGCTGACCCCCTGTCAAGGCAAACCGTTCTCAGCAGTCCGGAACCCATATTGAGCCTATCTTAAATGGTCCACAACATGAGCACCGCTACCGACACTCCGAAGCCATCCGATAAAATCGCCGATGCGCCCCAGCCGGCTAGAAGGCGCATTGCCTTCCGCAAACTTCTGCCGTGGCTGGTCGTGTTTATTGTCGTGGCTTTTGGGATTTACTGGTTCAAATTTAGGCCCACTCCCGTCACAGCGCACGCGGTCGCCAGCGGAGAAGTGCGCAGCGAAGTCATGGGCACGGGCACGTTGGAAGCGCGCGTCAAGACGACGATCAGTCCGCGCATCCTGGAGCGGCTGGCAGAAGTGCTGGTGGATCAGGGTGACCATGTAAAGTCCGGTCGATTGCTCGCGCGCCTTGACGACGCGGAAACCAAACAGCAGGTCGCCATTGCGGCAGCCAGTCTCGCCGCCGCGCGTGCCACGGTCGAGCGGGTGCGCGCCGACGAAGCACGCGCCCAAGCGGTGCTCCAACAAGCACAACTGAATCACCAACGGGTGGCGGATTTGATTGCGACCAAGACCGTTGCTCAATCGGACTTTGAAATCGCGGTCGAATCCCTCCGCGTGGCCGAGGCCGATCTCAAGCGGTCGCAGGCGGTGATCGTGGAAGCCCAAAGCCAAGTGCTCACAGCGGAAAAGGACCTCCTCTATCGCGGGGAGCAAATGGCCTTCACGGAAGTCCGCAGTCCTTACGACGGACTGGTTACGCGTCGCGACCGCGACCCCGGTGGGATCGTCGTGCCGGGCTCCTCCATCCTGCAACTTGTCGCCACGAATGAAATCTGGATTTCCGCATGGGTGGACGAAACCGCGATGACCGGCTTGAAGGAGGGCCAGCCGGCCCGCGTGGTTTTCCGCTCTGAACCCGCCAAGAATTATGTCGGTGAAGTCGCAAGGCTCGGTCGCGAAGCCGACCGCGAAACCCGCGAGTTTGTCGTGGACGTGCGGGTGAAGGAATTACCGGAACACTGGACGATCGGCCAGCGGGCCGAGGTGTTCATCGAGACCGGGCGCAAGGCCGACGCGCTCACGGTGCCGCCCCGTTTTCTTCAGTGGCGCGAAGGCAAGCCCGGCGTGTTCGTCGCGGATGGGGGCAAGGCAACGTGGCGCGACGTGACACTCGGCTTGCGCGGGCGCGAGACGGTGGAAGTCACCCAGGGTTTGTCCGCGGGCGAAAAGGTGGTTTCGCCCGCCGATCCGAAACAGCCGCCGCTGAAGCCCGGCCAACGCGTCTTCGCAAAATGAATCTCGCGACCAAAGACATCCGGCACAATCTGGGCCGCTTTGCGCTCACGGCCGTCGGCATCGGGTTGCTCCTGATGACCATCCTCGGCATGAGCGGCATCTATCGCGGGATGATTGCCGATGCGCTGGTGGTGGTGGACCGGGTCGGCGCCGACCTGTGGGTGGTACAACGCGGCACGCGCGGGCCGTTTGCAGAGATTTCGCGCGTGCCCGCCAATCTCGAACATCGGTTGCTGGCGGTGCCGGGCGTGGTGAGTGCGCGGAGTTTCGTTTCCCACAACATCCAGCGCGAGCACAATGGCCGGCCCCTGCGGATCAATGTGCAAGGTCTTGCCTGGTCCGAAGACCACGGCGGGTGGGTGCCGCTGGCGGCGGGCCGTCCGCTCGGGCAAGCCCACTATGAAATGATCGCGGACCAATCGTTGGGACTCACCTTGGGCGAGCAACTCATGCTGGGCAAGGATACTTACGCCGTCGTGGGGATTGCCCAGGGGATGGTTTCGTCGGGCGGCGACGGGATTGCCTTCTTCACCGTTCGCGACGCGCAGGCCGTTCAGTTCGATCTTCCGGGCGAGGCGATCCGCATGGAACGGTCCGCCCGCGTGCGCCGTGGCGCCGCTCAAGATGTCGGTCGCGTGCAACCGCTGTTGCTGGAGCGGGGCGGCGGTCCGTCCTCGGCCATTCCGGCCCTCGGTCCGGCCATGGTGAGCGCGATCACGGTTCGGCTCGCCGCGGGCGTTGACCCGTTGGCGGTGGCGGAAACGATCTCGGGTTGGCCGGACGTTTCCGTGCATACTCAAGCCGGTCAGCACGAGTTGCTGATCTATGGGATGATTGATAAGGCTCGACGGCAGATCGGGCTCTTCCGGGTCCTGCTCATCATCATCTCCACCATCATCATGGCGCTGATCCTCTACACGCTGACGCTCGACAAGATACACGACATCGCCCTGCTCAAGCTGATGGGCGCGCGCAACTCCATGATCGTGGGATTGATTCTCCAGCAGGCGCTCTTGCTGGGGCTCATCGGCTACGGCATCGCGTACTTGCTGGGGCAATGGGTCTTCCCGAAATTTCCCCGGCGCGTGCTCATCGGGGCGGAGGACTTGTGGGGACTGGCGCTGGTGGTCGTGGCGATCTCGGTGCTGGCGAGCCTGCTCGGCATCTGGAAGGCGATGCGCGTCGAACCGAACAAGGTGTTGTCATGAACCCCGCGGCCACCGCCGACAATCCTCCCGCCGTCGAAGTCACCGGCCTCACGAAAGTCTATGGCAGCGGCAACACCGAAGTCGTTGCCATGCAGGACGTGTGGCTGCGCGTGGCGCGCGGCGAAGTCATCGCGCTGCTCGGTCCGAGTGGCGCGGGCAAATCCACGCTGCTCACCGCGATTGGCCTCATCAATCCGCCAACGGCGGGCCGCATTCACATCGGCGGCGAGTGGGTGATGGACGCTGACCAGGCCAAAGTGGATCTGCGTGCGTTTCGCCGTCGCCATCTCGGCTTTGTTTTCCAGAAGGCTAACCTGATTCCGTTCCTCAACGCCGTGGAGAACGTCCAGGTGGCACTGGAGATCAGCGACACGCCGCCCCGCGCGGCGCGGAAGCGTGCGCTGGAATTGCTCGACTACCTCGGTGTGGCGGATCGCGCGAACAACCTGCCCGACGCGCTCTCCGGCGGCCAGCAACAGCGGGTGGCTTGTGGCCCGTGCGCTCGCCAACGAACCTAGCCTGATCCTCGCCGACGAACCCACGGCTGCGCTGGACAGTCATCGCGGTCGCCAAGTGATGGAACTGTTCCGTAAAGTGGCCCACGAGCGCGTTTCAGCGGTCATCGTGGTGACGCACGACCAGCGTTCCCTGGATGTCTTCGATCGGACTTATGAAATGGAGGACGGGCGATTGAAGAGCGAGACGAATTCACCGCTACATTGAAACCGTGAAGTTGTGACGCACAGCAAAGGCATTTGAACAAATCATCATCCATGCAACAAATAAAGGCGAATCGGGTCGCCGGGGGCTTTTCTCCCCCGGCTCCCACCGCACCCCGCATGCGGGTCCGCACGGGGCGCTTCCTCCGGATGGGAAAGGATCACCGTAGGATGACGACATCCAATGCGGGTGACGGTACGGGCCGCCAGCGCCGTTTCACCCGGTCGGGTACGATACGGCCGTTGCGGTCCGCCCGGCTCGCTCGTTGCCGAAGGTTCGGGCCTTCACCGTGTCCCACCCATGACGGGGGGCGTTGGGCGACTCCGCCGTCTGCTGACTTCTGTCCCATCACGCCGGAAGTTGCCGCCCGGCGCGCTGCCCGAGTCACGGTAGGGTCCGGCGGTGTATCCAGCCTTTTCGGGCTGGCCCTCAGTCCGGCTCCCCTGGCGGCACGGACCGCCTGCGGGACCGATCTCCCCGGATAAGGACATGAGCCTATCGGCTTATCCCTCCAGCCGAGGCTGAGGCAAACTACTACCGGCAGTTCGCCGGCAACACCCTGGAAGCAACTTAACTTAGAGGCTGTATAAAAACTAACATATTGAATTAAAAAGTGTGTAGCCTGGATGAAGCGAAGCGAAATCCAGGAACCCCCCCCCCCCCCGGATTTCGGCCTGAAGGCCTGCATCCGGGCTACGGAGTTTTTGTACGGCTTCTTAAACCAAACTGCCTCCACAGAACCCGGGGCGGTTCACTTTGATGCCCCTCTGCTGGCCGAATTGGGCGTCGATGTAGGGCCACACGGCAAAATGCCGGGTCGGGCCATTATGAGCCGATACCTTGGGGATATCGCATGGGAACCCGAGGTGTGTGTGGGTCGCGGACGCGCCATCGCCCCCTGAAACCTACCTGCCGCGGTATTGGAACGGTACCGACCGCCGGGTGCTCGCCACCCGCGAACTGACCGTCGAATAGAACCAGCCGGGCGGCTAATGGCGCGTAACAAAACCCCTCTCCCGCTAGCGGGAGAGGGGGGTGAAGGTACATGACGAATCGTTTACCTCAACACCTGCGTTCCTTCCTGGAGAGCGTCCACCCCCCCGTCCACCGCCTGCTCGTCGGCTACAGCGGTGGGCTCGATTCCCACGTGCTACTACACCTGCTAGCGGTGCAACATTCTCAGCAGCTGGACCGAACGCTGGAAGCTCTTTACATCGATCACGGGTTGCAAGCGGCGTCCGCCGCCTGGGGCGAGCATTGCACCCGCATCTGCCAGGAGTCGAACATCCCGTTCCGGGTGCTGCGCATCGACGCCCGCCCTATGCCGGGCGAGAGTCCCGAAGCCGCCGCCCGCCGCGCGCGGTACGCCGCTTTCGCCGCCGAACTCGGCCCGGACGCCGCGTTGCTCACCGCCCATCATCGCGACGACCAGGCCGAGACCCTGCTGCTGCAACTGCTGCGCGGCGCCGGACCGCATGGGCTGGCGGCGATGCCCGCCGTCAGCTACTTGGGCCGGGGCTGGTTGCTGCGGCCGTTGCTGGACGTGGATCGCGCCGAACTGCTGGCCTACGCCCGCGCCCACGGGTTGCGCTGGATCGAGGACGCCAGCAATGCGGACCTGGGTTTCGACCGCAACTATCTCCGTCACCAAGTGTTGCCGTTGCTGCGGGAACGGTGGCCAGCCGCGAATCGCACGCTGGCCCGTTCCGCTCAACGCTGCGCCGAAACCGCCGCCTGGCTGGATGCGGAAGCCGCCGCCGATCTGGCCGGCGCGGCGACGGAGCGCCCGGACTGTTTGGCGCTGCCCGCCTTGCGGGCGTCGAGCGAGCCGCGTCAGCGCAACCTGTTGCGCTTCTGGCTGCGACGGCTGAACCTGCCGATCCCCGACGCCCGACAGTTGCAACAGATTCTTCACGATGCGTTACACGCCGCCGTCGACCGCAATCCCTGCATCCGCTGGCCCGGCGGGGAAGTTCGGCGTTATCGGGATACGCTTTACGCCATGCGGCCGCTGACGCCGCACGATGTAAGCCATACCTGCATCTGGCGACCCGCCGCCGCCGGGTGGCCGCTGCTGGAATTGCCGGGCGTCGGCCGGTTGCGGATGGAAGAAACCGTTGGCGCGGGCTTGCGCGCCAAGGCGCTGGCGGGCGGAGGGTTGCTCGTCCGGTTCCGGCAGGGCGGCGAACGGTTCCGACCAGTGGGCCGCTCTCACAGCCAGGAATTGAAGAAACTGTTGCAGGAAGCGGGCGTTCCGCCGTGGGAGCGGGAGCGGTTGCCGTTGCTATATCTCCCCTCCACCCTACCCCTCCCCCCTCAGAGGGGAGGGAGTGATCCGCTGCTGGCCGTCGTGGGCTTGGGCATCGCCGCCGACCATGCCGCCAAACCCGGCGAATCCGGTTGGCAACCGGTTTTGCAGTCGCCATCGGCGGCCGGCTCTGGTATCGTGTAGCGTCTTTTCGCTACCCCCCATCCCGCATGACCCGATTTATCTTTATTACTGGCGGCGTCGTCTCCTCGCTCGGCAAAGGCATCGCCGCCGCGTCGCTGGCGGCGGTGTTGGAAGCTCGGGGCCTCAAGGTCACCCTGATCAAGCTCGACCCCTACATCAACGTCGACCCTGGCACCATGAGCCCCTTCCAGCATGGGGAGGTCTTCGTCACCAGCGACGGCGCGGAAACCGATCTCGACCTGGGTCACTACGAACGCTTCGTCTGCCTGACCGCCACCCGGCGCAACAACTTCACCACCGGGCGCATCTACGAAAACGTGATCCGCAAGGAGCGGCGCGGCGACTACCTCGGCGGCACCGTGCAGGTCATCCCGCACATCACCGACGAGATCAAGCGCTGCATTCGCCTCGGCGCCGGCGAGGCCGACCTCGCCCTGGTGGAAATCGGCGGCACGGTCGGCGACATCGAATCCCTGCCGTTTCTGGAAGCCATCCGCCAACTGGGGCTGGAACTGGGCCGCGAACGCTCGTTGTTCATCCACCTGACCTTGGTGCCGTTCATCCGCTCCTCCGGCGAACTCAAGACCAAACCCACCCAACATTCGGTCAAGGAATTGCGCTCCATCGGCATCCAGCCCGACGTCCTGTTGTGCCGCTCGGACCGGGAAGTGCCGCCCGAGGAACGGCGCAAGATCGCCCTGTTCACCAATGTCGAACCCAAGGCGGTGATCAGCGTCCCCGATGCCGACACCATCTACCGCATTCCCCTGCTGCTGCACGCCCAGGGCCTGGACGAGATCGTCGCCCGCAAGCTGCGGCTGGACGACCTGCCGCCCGCCCGACTGGCCGACTGGGAGCGGGTAGTCGACGCCATCGAAACCGCCATCGGCGCGGTGGACATCGCCATGGTCGGCAAATACGTCGATCTGACCGACGCCTACAAGTCCCTGAACGAAGCGCTGCTGCATGCCGGCATCCACACCCACACCCGGGTCAACATTCACTACCTCGACTCCGAGCGCATCGAGCGGGAAGGCGTCGGCTGCCTGGCGCGGATGGACGCCATCCTGGTGCCGGGCGGCTTCGGCGAGCGCGGGATCGAGGGCAAGATCGCCGCGGTTCGCTTCGCTCGCGAGCGGCGGATTCCCTATCTCGGCATCTGCCTGGGAATGCAGGTCGCGGTCATCGAGTTCGCCCGCCACGTCGCCGGGCTGGCGGACGCGCACAGCACCGAATTCCGCAAGGACACCGCCTATCCGGTCATCGCCCTGATCACCGAATGGACCGACGAGGACGGCACGGTGCAACAGCGAGGTGAACATAGCGATCTCGGCGGCTCTATGCGGCTGGGCGCGCAACCCTGCCGGCTGGTCCCCGACAGCTTGGCTCGCCGGACCTACGGCAAGGACGTGATCACCGAGCGCCACCGCCATCGCTACGAATTCAACAACCGCTACCGGGAACCGCTCCATGCCGCCGGGCTGGCCTTCGCCGGCTATTCCCTGGATGACCGGCTGGTGGAAATGATCGAACTGCCGGATCATCCCTGGTTCCTGGGCTGCCAGTTTCACCCGGAATTCACCTCCACCCCGCGCGCCGGCCACCCGCTGTTTCAGGGCTTCGTCCAAGCGGCGATCCGGCAGCGCCAGCACGGTCGTCCGGAGGCGGTCGCGGCATGATGAAACTCTGTGGTTTCGAGGTCGGCCTGGACCGGCCGCTGTTCCTGATCGCCGGCCCCTGCGTGATCGAGTCCGCGCAACTGGCCCTGGACACCGCCGGCCAACTTCAGGAAATCACCGCGCGGCTGGGCATTCCGTTCATCTACAAATCCTCCTTCGACAAGGCCAACCGCTCCTCGCATCAGAGCTATCGCGGTCCCGGCCTGGAGGAAGGCTTGCGGATTCTGGAAACGGTCAAGGTCCAAATCGGTGTCCCCGTGCTGACCGACGTCCACGAGGACACCCCGCTGGCCGAAGTCGCCGCCGTGGTCGACGTGCTGCAAACCCCGGCGTTCCTGTGCCGGCAGACCCATTTCATCCAAAACGTGGCCCGCCAAGGCAAACCGGTCAATCTCAAGAAAGGCCAGTTTCTCGCCCCGTGGGACATGCGCAATGTGGTCGCCAAGGCGCGCATCGTCGGCAACGAACACATTCTGGTCTGCGAACGCGGGGCGTCCTTTGGCTACAATAACCTGGTGTCCGACATGCGCGCCTTGGCGACCACATTGCGCATGTCCCACGGGGCGAGAAACTGGCCTTTCTTGAGATTGACCGGTTTGCCTTGGC